>JANNOT010000425.1:0-9856 GCA_031399375.1 Paraoceanicella sp. | reverse complement strand
TGGTGGATGGTGTCGTCCGGACTGCAGGGAACGGCGCTCGACGTCGCCTCCACCCGGCTCGCGGTGCATCTGGGGCTCGCCTTCGTCATCCTCGGCGTGCTCGGCTGGTCGATCCTGAAGCTCGACCGCGATGCCGTCGGGCTGCTGCAGGCCCGCAGGCTGGCGCGGCCCGGGCTGCGGGCTTGGGGCGGGATTCTGGTCGCGGGGGTGTTCGCGCAGGTGATCCTCGGCGCGCTGGTGGCCGGGATCGACGCGGGGCGCGGGTATATCGACTGGCCACTGATGGCGGGCGAGATCCTGCCGGCCGAGGCGTTCGACGTGACACCGCTCTGGCGCAACCTGATCGAGAATGCGGCCCTCGTGCAGTTCAACCACCGGGTCCTGGGGTATGCCGTCGCGGCGCTCGCGCTCGCGGCCTGGATCGCGACCCGGGGCACGCCGCTGTCGGGCATCCGGCGCGCGTTCTCCTGGGTGGCGCTCGGGGTCCTGGGGCAGGTCGCGCTCGGCATCGTGACGGTGATGAACGCGGCACCCCTGGCGCTGGCGCTTGCGCACCAGTTCGGGGCGGTCGTGCTCTTCACCCTCGCGCTGCGCGCCCGGTTCGAGGCGGCCTATCCGTCCGACGAGCGGGTTGCCCGCGGATAGCGGTGGGCTACTGCGTCCAGTCCGGCACGCGCTTGTCCAGAAATGCCGCGACCCCCTCGGCCGTATCGCGGTGAAGCATGTTTTCGACCATGACCTGACCGGTATGGGCATAGGCTTCGGCAAGCGTCATCTCGGCCTGCGCGTAGAAGGCGCCCTTGCCGTGGCGGACCGCGACCGCCAGCTTGCCCGCGATGCGCGCGGCCAGGGCCTGGGCGGCGGCGGAAAGTTCCGCCTCCGGTACGACCCGATTGACGAGCCCCACCGCCTCCGCCCCCCGCGCATCGACGAAATCGCCCGTTACCAGCATCTCGAATGCCTTCTTGCGCCCGATGGCGCGGGTCAGCGCGACCATGGGGGTCGAACAGAACAGCCCGATATTGACCCCGTTGACCCCGAACCGCGCCGTATCGGCCGCGATGGCGAGGTCGCAGGTCGCGACGAGCTGGCAGCCCGCGGCGGTGGCGATCCCGTGGACCTCGGCGATCACGGGCTGGGGCAGGCGGGTGATCGACTGCATCAGCGTCCCGCAGCGGGCGAAGAGATCGGCGAAGGCTGCCGCGCCCCCGTCGGGTGCCGCGCGCGCGGCGGTCATCTCGCGCAGGTCATGGCCCGCGCAGAACGCCCGGCCCGCCCCGCGCAGGATGACCGCGCGCACGCCGCGCTCGCCCGCCAGCCGGTCGAGCGCGGACTGGAGCGCGGACATCATCGCGTCGGACAGGGCGTTCAGCCGGTCGGGCGCGTTCAGCGTCAGCGTGACGACCCCGTCCGCCTCGGCCCTGAGCACATGCTCCATCCCCGTCCCCTCCCTTGCCTTGGGTGCCGCGGCCAGCATAGGCAGGAGCGGCCAGAAGCCAAGGGGCCCCCATGCAACCGGTCATGAGCATTGCAGAGATGCACGCGTTTCTTGACGCGGTCTTTCCCCAGATGCGCGGGCGTTTCGCCGTGCGCGACATCGCCCCCTATCGCCTCAGCGTGGAGATGAGCGTGGGCGAGGCCGACCTGCGCCCGGGGGGCACGGTTTCGGGCCCCGCGATGTTCACCCTGGCCGATTGCGCATTCTACATGGCGACATTGGCCATGATCGGGCCGAAGGCGCTGACCGTGACCACGAACTGCGCCATAGATTTCATGCGAAAGCCCGCGCCCGGGCCGCTCTGGGCCGAGGCGCGGGTGCTGAAGCTGGGCAAGACGCTCAGCGTCGGGGACGCCACGCTCTATTCGGTGGGCATGGACGCACCCGTCGCCCATGCCAACCTCACCTACGCGATACCGCCTCGGGGATAGGGGCCAGCAGGATCCCGCCACGGAACATCAGCCCGGCCGCCACCGCCCCGATCAACGGGGCCACGATGAATAGCCAGAGCTGCGCGAGCGCATTTGCCCCCACGAGAAGCGCGGGTCCGATGGAGCGGGCCGGGTTCACCGAGACGCCGGTGATCTGGATGCCCACGATGTGGATCACCACCAGGGCGAGACCGATGGAGAGCCCCGCAATGGCAGTGTGCGCCCGGGGTTCGGTCGAGCCGAGGATGGTCACGACGAAGAGGAAGGTCGCCACGACCTCGAACACGAACGCAGCGCCAAGGCCGTATTCGCCCAGGTAGCCCGGACCCCAGCCGTTCTGGCCAAGCCCCGAGACGGAGACGTCGTAGCCCGAAAGCTTGCCCGTCACGATGATGTAGAGCACGAACGCGCCCGCGATGCCGCCCAGCACCTGTGCGATCACATAGCTGACAAGGTCGGCCATGCCCATGCGCCCGGCGACATAGAGCCCGACCGACACGGCTGGGTTGATGTGGCACCCGGACACCTGGCCGATGCCGTACGCCATGGCGATGAGGGCCAGCCCGAACGCAAATGAAATGCCGAGCACGCCGATCTGGGGCCCTGCGATCACGGCCGCGCCGCAACCGAACAGCACCAACGTGAACGTGCCGATGAACTCTGCAATGGGTTTGTTCAAGATGCTGCTCCCGTCGCGCCCGCCGCGGCTGCGCGTCAGGCGCACGGGCCGGTGCGGGTTGTGGCAGTGATCCCATGTTTCGCGGATTCGGGACAGGGGGGTGTGCCACAGCGTCGCCAGAAATTGGGGTATTAAGATACCCCAATAACAACCCGATGGCTCTGTTGGCGAAATCGACGCGGATTGCGGTTGACTTCGCGAGGCGCTCCAGTAGAAGGCCCCCAGCGCGCGGTCCGTCCGCGCCCCCATCCTGTCGGACATGAGCGCCATGAAAACCTATTCCGCGAAACCCTCCGAGATCGAGAAGAAGTGGGTCCTGATCGACGCCGAGGGCGTCGTGCTCGGGCGCCTCGCCTCGATCGTCGCGAACCGCCTGCGCGGCAAGCACAAGCCCGGCTATACCCCCCACATGGATGATGGCGACAACATCATCATCATCAACTGCGAGAAGGTGCAGATGACGGGGAACAAGCGGGCGGACAAGCATTACTACTGGCACACCGGCTTTCCCGGTGGGATCAAGTCGCGCACGGCCGGAAAGATCCTCGACGGTGCGCATCCCGAGCGGGTGATTACCAAGGCGGTGGAGCGCATGGTCCCCCGCGGCCCGCTCGGCCGCCAGCAGATGACCAACCTGCGGGTCTATGCGGGGACGCATCACCCGCACGAGGCCCAGACGCCCGAGGTGCTCGACCTCAAGGCCCTCAACCCCAAGAACACCCGGAGCGCCTGAGATGTCCGACGAAATCCGATCCTTCGACGCGCTGAAGGCAGCGCCCACCGTCGCCCCCGCCCCGGCGGAAATCCGCGCCCCCGCCGAGCCCGTGCGCGACCGCTATGGCCGCTCCTACGCCACGGGCAAGCGCAAGAACGCCATTGCCCGGGTCTGGGTCAGGCCCGGCTCGGGCAAGGTGATGGTCAACGGCAAGACGATGGCCGACTATTTTGCCCGCCCCGTGCTGCAGATGGTGATCGGCCAGGCGTTCACCGTCTCCAACGTCGCGGGCCAGTTCGACGTCATGTGCACCGTCAAGGGCGGCGGGCTCTCGGGTCAGGCCGGGGCCGTCAAGCACGGCATCTCCAAGGCGCTCTCGATCTACGAGCCTGCGCTGCGCCCCGCGCTGAAGGCGGCCGGGTTCCTGACCCGCGACAGCCGCGTGGTGGAGCGCAAGAAGTATGGCAAGCGCAAGGCGCGCCGCAGCTTCCAGTTCTCGAAGCGTTAAGGCACGATTCCGTACGGTGGACCCCGTGCGCCTTGCCAAGGGCGCACGGTTTTTCTATGTGGCGGGGATGGGACATCAGGTGCACCCGACATGAGCGACGCGCGTGCCGCGACCCGCGAGATTTCCTACGCCTTCTCCGCTCAGACCAAGGCCGGCAGGACCCTCATCCGGTCGATCGAGAATCTCACCGGGCGCCTGCGCCTGATCCAGATGGCGCGCGACTACGAACGTGACGTCGCCGCCGGCCGCGATTTCTGGGAGGTGATGGTCGAGCGCTACCGCCTTCGGCTCGACGTCGTCGAGGGCAGCCTCGAGAACATCCCCGCGACCGGACCGCTGGTGGTGATCGCGAACCACCCCTACGGCATCCTCGACGGGCTGATGATGGGCCACATCCTCGCCAAGACCCGCGGGGATTTCCGCATCGTCGCCCACAGCGTGTTCCGCCGCGCGCGAGAGCTGGACCGGGTGATCCTGCCGATCCGCTTTGACGAGACCAAGGAGGCGCAGCGCGTGAACATCGAGACGCGGCGCGTCGCGCTCGACTACCTCGACGCCGGGGGCTGCGTCGGAATTTTCCCCGGGGGCACCGTCTCGACCTCGCTGCGGCCGTTTGGACGACCGATGGACCCCGGCTGGCGCAACTTCACGGCCAAGATGGTAGCGAAATCGGGGGCGACCGTCGTGCCGATCTATTTCGACGGCCACAATTCGCGCCTGTTCCAGCTCGCGAGCCACCTCCACCAGACCCTGCGCCTCGCGCTCCTGATCAACGAGTTCAAGACCCGGGTGGGCGACCCGGTCCGGGTCGTGGTGGGCAAGCCGCTGCCCGCGGGCGAGATCTCGGCCCGCGGGCGGGACGCGAAGGGCATGATGGACTACCTGCGCGAGGCGACCTATCGCCTGTCGCCGACGCCGCTGCCCGATTATTCCTATGGCTACGAGTTCGAGGGCTGAGGGCACGCGGCCCGGTTGATCCCCCCCGCCAATGCCCCTAAACACGCGGCGAACCGGAAGGACGCCGCCATGACCCCCAAGAGAATCGCCATCCTCGGCGCGTCGGGCTACACGGGCGCGGAACTTGTGCGGCTGATTGCGACTCATCCAGGCATGGAGATCGCGGGGCTGACGGCGGACCGGAAGGCGGGGCAGGGGATGGGACAGGTGTTCCCGCACCTGCGGCATCTCGACCTCCCGCCGCTGACCACGATCGACGCGCTGGACCTGACCGGGCTCGACCTCGTGTTCTGCGCGCTGCCCCACGGGACGACGCAGGAGGTGGTGGCGCGGCTGCCCCGCGATCTGAAGATCGTCGACCTGTCGGCCGATTTCCGCCTGCGCGATCTCGCGGCCTACGCGACCTGGTACGGCCATGCCCATCTCGCCCCCGACCTGCAGGAAACCGCGGTCTACGGCCTGACCGAATTCTACCGCGATGCGGTGGCGGGCGCCCGGCTGGTGGCGGGCACGGGGTGCAATGCGGCGGCGGGGATGTTCGCGCTCCTGCCCCTGCTGGAGGCTCGCGCGATCGACCCCGACGAGATCATCATCGACCTCGGGACCGGGGTCTCGGGCGCGGGGCGCAGCCCGAAGGAAGGGATGCTTTACGCCGAGGTGGCGGAAGGGTTTCACGCGTACAACATCGCCGCCCACCGCCACATGGCCGAGTTCGACCAGGAGTTTTCCCGCGCCGCCGGGCGCCCGGTGATCTGCACGTTCACCGCCCACCTGATCCCGCAGAACCGCGGCATCCTCGCCACCGTTTATGTGCGCGGTGACGCCCGGGCGATCCACGCCACGCTTGCCGCGCGCTACGCCGACGAACCCTTCCTCGTCGTCCTGCCCTACGGCGAGGCGCCGGCGACGCGGCATGTCCGGGGGTCGAACTATGCCCATGTCGGCGTGGTCGCCGACCGGATCGCGGGCCGGGCGATGGTATTCTCGGCCCTCGACAACCTCACCAAGGGGTCGTCGGGGCAGGCGATCCAGAACGCCAACCTGATGCTGGGCCTGCCCGAGACGATGGGACTGACCCTGGCGCCGCTCTTTCCTTGAAGCTCCTCATCGCCGCCACACGGAGCTTCATCGCCCATGACGGACCGGCGATGGCGGGCTATGTCGCGTTCTCGGTCCTGCTGGCCATGTTTCCCTTCGTTGTCGTCGCAGGCTCGCTTGCGGGGCTGATCGTGGGCCAGGCGCAGAGCGTGGGCGCGGTCACCAGCCTTGTGGAGCTTCTGCCCCCGGGCGTCGCCGAGACGATCGAGCCCGTGCTGGTCGAGGTCGCGGGGGCCAATCATGGCGAGGCGCTGACCCTGTCCGCCCTGATCGCACTCTGGTCGGCGGCCAGCGGGGTGGAGGCGTTTCGCGCCTCTTTCGAGCGCGCCTACGGGGTAAAGGATCCCCGGCCGTGGTGGCTGAGCCGGCTGATCTCGATCGGGATCGTGCTTCTGGGCGTCGTCACCTTCGTGGTGGTGGGTGTCGCAATTGTCGCCGCACCGCTCCTGATCCTCCTGACCGAAGACGTCCTGGGGCGGACCGTTCCGGGAGGAAGCGCATTCCTGCGCTACGGGCTCGGGCTCGGCGTCTTTCTCGTGTTCCTCCTGTCGGTCCACCGGTTCCTGCCGCGGTGGCGGGCGGGGCGGCGGCTCTGGCCGGGGATTCTGGTGACGACGGTGCTGTGGTTCGCGGGGGCGACCGCGTTCTCGGTCTATCTCGCCTATGCCCCGTCGTTCACGGTGACCTACGGGACGATGGCCGGGGTCGTGGTCACGATGCTGTTCCTTTATCTGACCGGTGTCGTCATTATCTTCGGGGCGGAAATCAACGCGAACCTGGATGGGGATCAATGGCGGGGCTGAGGAAGCGGCGGCGGGTGCAACTGGTCGTCGGGGGCCTGGTGCTGCTCGGGGCATCGGCCGCGCTGGTGGGCTATGCGATGCAGGACGGGATCGAATTCTTCCGCGCGCCGAGCGAGATTGCCCGCAGCGTGCCCGCGCCGCAGGAGCGCTTTCGCCTCGGCGGGCTCGTGGAGGTCGGAAGCCTGGTTCGCGGCCAGGGGGAGACCGTGAGCTTTCGCGTGACCGACGGGGGGGCGGCGGTCGACGTGAGCTATACCGGCGTGCTGCCCGATCTCTTCCGCGAGGGGCAGGGCGTGATCGCCACCGGGCGGCTTCAGGGCGGCGTCTTCGAGGCTGCCGAGATCCTTGCAAAGCATGACGAGGCCTACATGCCGCGCGAGGTGGCGGACGCGTTGAAGGAGCAGGGGGTCTTTCGGGGCAATTGAGGACCTATGCGTTCGATTGGGTCGATGCGTTCACCGCCATGCGGTTTGGCGGCAATGCCTGCATGGTCGTGCATGACGCGGCCGATCTGACCCACGCCGAGCGACTGGCGCTCGTCCGGGAAACCTCGCTGTCGGAATGTGCCTATGTCGTGCCCTCGGACCGGGCGGATTTCGGGGTGCGCTACTACACCGCGGCGCGCGAGATCCCCATGGCCGGTCACCCGACCATCGCCACCGTCGCCGCGCTGCTCCACCGCGGCATCGCGCGCGCGCGGGGTGCTTCACGCTCGAGGTCGGCGCCGGGGTTCTGCCCATCCGGGTCGAGGACGCAGGCACCGGGCCGCCGCGCATCACGATGACCCAGGCGGCGCCCGTCTTCGGGCGGACCTACGATCCGGGGCGGATCGCCGCGGCCTACGGGCTCCTGGCGGCGGATGTGGTGGGCGTGCCCCGGACCGTTTCCACCGGCACGCCGTTCTGCATCGTGCTCGTGCGCGACCGGGCTGCGCTCGACCGGGCGCGGCTCGATCCTGCGGCGCAGGCGGGGACGCAGAGGGATTTCTTCGAGCCGTTCCTCGTCACCCTCGGCGGTGCGACGGACGGGGGCGATACCTATGCCCGGCTCCTGATGGCGCCGCCGGAACCCGCCGAAGATCCGTTCACCGGCTCCGCCACAGGGTGCATGGCGGCCTATCTCTGGGCCGGGGGATACCTCGCACGGCCGGAATTCGTCGCCGAACAGGGGCACGGGATGGGGCGCCCCGGCCGGGCGGAGGTTCGGGTGATCGGGCCGCGCGACGCGATTGCGGGCGTGGAGGTCTGTGGGACCGGGGTCGTCCTGATGCAGGGGACGCTGCGTCTGGACCCCGAGGGTTAGCAAAATCTAAAGGCCGGCCCTGTATGGCTCGCCCGCGGGCGCCGTTTGCGGGCCCGCATTTCACCCGAGGATTTTCATGCAGAGAATTGACGCGATCGCCGAGGCGATCCTGCGCCGTGAAGGCCAATTTTTGAACGATCCCGACCACCCGTGCGGTGCCACCGGCCCCGGCGTCGTCATCGGGACACCGCGTTCGCCGGGCCGCTACACCGGCCGCGATGGCGGCGGGGATGCGGCCGAGAGGCCGGTCACCGGTGGCGACACGGCGGGGCGGGGCCTGCCGACCGGGCCTGTCCTGCGGTCCGGCATGGACCGGCGCCTGCGCGCGGTCCTCACGCCCGTCACGGCAGGGGTTGCCGCGGGCCGTATCGGTCCAGCGCCCCTGGAGGACGCGGGGTTGGGCCCCCTGGCCAGAGCTGGCGCGGCAGGGCCCCGCGCCGCTGGCGCCACCACCTGCGCCGCCGCGGTGATGCGTCCGCTTCTCGTCGAGCGCCGAGCGGAGAGGATTGCGGCATGGGCATGACATCCTGGCTCTTTGGCGGAGGCGCCCGCGCCATCGCCGGTGGCGTGCGCGGGATGGCGGACGCATTCGCCCCGACCGCCGAGAGAGTGGAGACGTCCGCGTGCGGCGGGGTGTCCGGGGCGGACGATGCGCGCGTGCCGCCGGGCTGGTTCGGCGGGCTCGTGGACGGGCTGAACCGGGTGCCGCGCCCGGCGCTCGCGCTCGGCTGCATCGGGCTTTTCGTCTACGCCATGGCCGACCCCCCGGGCTTCTCCACGCGGATGCGGGGCCTCGCGCTGGTGCCCGACCCGCTATGGTGGATGCTCGGGGGCATCGTGAGCTTCTATTTCGGCGCGCGAGAACTGCACTATCTGCGCGAGAACCGGCGGAGCGACGGCGCCCCGGGCCGGCTCGCTGAGGCGGGAGCCGAGACGGTCGCGGCGACCGCGGTAGAGCGACGCGTGGCCCCACCCGCGCCCGCCGCGCCCCCGTACGACCCGGATGCCGTCACATCGCCCGAGGCGACCTTGCCCCCCGCGCGAGGGGGCGAGGCGCCGTCCCCTGCAGGACCGGTTGGCCGACGATCGCCCACGGGCGCTGCCGCGCGGACCGGAACCCGGCGCTGAAGGCATCCCTGGACGCCGCGTGTCAGGCGCGGAGGGCAATCCGTCCGGGCGGAGCGCACCGGACGGGGCGGGTGCTGGGCCGGACGATAACCTTCCCGCCGCGCCCGGTCCCCCGTCCTGCGCCGCAGGTCCTGACCCGGGACCCTCCGCCCCCGGCTGAGACGAATTGGCGCTCTGCCCTTGGCCCCGTCCCAACGCCTATGTAAGCTCTGTTAAAACTGATTGGGAGGGCCGCGCCGTGATCGCCGAGTTTGGGCATTTTGCCCTCGTCCTTGCCCTGGCCGCTGCCATCGTCCAGGCGACGGTGCCGCTCTGGGGCGCCCATCGGGGCTGGGGCGACTGGATGGCGGTGGCGGTTCCGGCCGCGACGGTCCAGTTCATGCTCGTGGCACTCAGTTTTGCCGCCCTCGTCCATGGCTTCGTCACTTCGGACTTCTCGCTCGAGGTCGTGGCGGCGAACAGCCATTCGCTGAAGCCGATGCTCTACAAGATCACCGGCACCTGGGGAAATCACGAGGGGTCGATGCTTCTCTGGATCGTCATCCTGGCCCTTTTCGGCGCCATGGTGGCCTGGTGGGGCGGGAACCTGCCGCCGTCGCTCAAGGCGCGGGTCCTGGCCGTCCAGGCCATGATCGGGATCGCGTTCCTTGCCTTCGTCCTCTTTACCTCCAACCCGTTCGTCCGGCTCGACCCCGCGCCCTTCGACGGGCAGGATCTCAATCCGCTCCTGCAGGACC
>JANNOT010000422.1:0-2132 GCA_031399375.1 Paraoceanicella sp. | reverse complement strand
CGCCTGCGGCGCCGCGGCCCGGGCGGCGGCCGCCGCAGGCTCCATCATGCGCGGCGGTGCCTCGGCAAGGGGTACCGCGGCACCCGGTGCGGCGGGTGCGGGATCGGGGGCCGGCCCGGCGGGGGGCGATGTGGCGCCTGGGGCCACAGCCTCGGCAGGCGGGGTGGCGGCGGGCGTCGCCCCCTCCAGCGGCAGGGCGTCGAGCGGGGCGCCGTCCACCGCGGCCCGCACGGCCGGAAGGGCCGAGGTCGGGGTCACCGGCGCGGCCTGGCTCAGGTCGCGGACGGTCGCGCGCAGGGCGCGCATCGCCTCCTCGCTCAGGAGGCTCGGGGGGGTTGCGGGACGGGCCATCGGGTCAGACCCCTTTCTTGTCAGCGTTCATGGAAAGCCTCCGCGCGATAGGCGTAGAGCGGCTTGAGCAGGTACTGGAGCACGCTCTTGTGCCCCGTCGTGATGTCGGCCTGGACGCTCATCCCCGCGCTGACGCGGGTCTGCGCGGGGTTCGCGCCGACGTGGAGCCGATCGAGCGCCACGCGCACGCGGTGATAGGGCTGGCGGTCCTGGTCCTGGAACGATCCCGCCGAGATGCGCTCGACCCGGCCCGGCAGGGTGCCGTAGCGGGCGTAGTCATACGAGAGCACCTTGACCGTCACGGGCTGGCCCGGGACGATGAAGCCGATGTCGCGCGGGGCGACGCGGGCGTCCACCACGAGGGGGCCGTCCTCGGGCTGGATCTCGGCGATGAGCGCGCCCGGGGGGATCACGCTGCCCGCACGTTCGACCGCGAGGCCGCGGACGATCCCCGCGCTCGGCGCACGCACGATGCTGCGGGTCACCCGGTCGGTCAGGCGCGTGACGGCGGCGTCGGTCTCGGCGATCTCCTGGGCGAGACGGGCGGCCTCGGCCTGGGCCTCGTCGATGGCGGTGGAGCGCACCTCGTCGATGCGTGCCGCCGCCTCGGCCTCGGCCCGGCGCGCGGCGGCAAGCGTGCCGACCAGACGCGTCCGCTCTGCCTCGGCCGACAGGACCAGGCGCCGCGCCTCGAGCACGGCCATCCGGGTGGTGAGCCCGGTTTCCGCAAGCGCGTCGCGGGTGTCGCGCTCGCTGCGCAGGATGTCGATCTGGGCGGCCGAGGCGGCGATCTGGGCGCCGAGCGTTTCGGCCTCGGCCGTGCGCTGGGCGCGCTGCGCCTCGGCGGTCGCGAGCCGGTCGGCGAGCGCTGCGAGACGTGCCGCGAGCGCTGCTGCCTGGCTTTCCCCCAGGCCGGGGGGCGGAACAGGCATCGCGGTCTGCCCCAGGGTGGCGGCTCGTCCCGCGACGAAGGCGCGCAGTCGGTCGGCGTGGAGGCGGAGCGCCGCCCCCCGGACCTCGAGCTGGCGCAGATCGGCGCGGGCTGCGGTGTCGTCGATCCGCACGATCGGGTCTCCCGCGGCGACGCGCACGCCCTCGGCCACCTCCACCGCAGCGATGATCCCGCCCTCCAGGTGCTGGACAGGCGCACGGGCCAGGGCGGTCGTGACCTCGCCCGGGGCGATCGCCGTTTCCGGCAGGGGCGTCGCGGCCGCCCAGAGCGTGCCCGCGACGAGCAGGACCGCGGCCCCGAAGACGAGCGCGCGCTGGGCGCCGCGGAACCGGACCTCCTCGAGCGCGAGGGCATGGCGGACGGCCCCGGGACCCCGGTCGGGGGCGGGCAGGGTGAGGGCGTCGGTCAAGGCGCGTCCTCCGTCCAGGGCCCGGCGTCGCGCGCCGGGGCGGTGGCTGCAGAGCCCGGGTCGATCGGGCGCGGCGTCGGTGCGGCGCCAGCCCCCAGCGCGTCGTCGGCAAGGGTCGCCGCGATCCAGCGGGTGCGGCGCGGCGGGGTGTCCACGGGGTGCACCGGTGCCTCGCGGATCGCGGGAGGGACCGGGGGAGGTGCTGCGGCGGGCACTGCGGCGGGCGCTGCGACCGGGTGGTCGGCAACGGTTGGGGGCGCCGCCTCCGGCGGGTGCCGTCGGCGGGTCCCGGCTGCGCGGCGCCGTGGAGGGACGTTCGCTGGGGCGGGGGGCGGTGCGTTCGGGGTTATCGGGGCGCCCCCCCCTGCGACCGTGCCGGGTGCCCACAGATCGAGCAGGGCCGCCGAGAATTCCGCGAGG
>JANNOT010000419.1:0-2989 GCA_031399375.1 Paraoceanicella sp. | reverse complement strand
CTCGAAGACGTGAGCCGAGCGCTCGTCGACGTGAAGAACGAAGCGTCCGCGATCTGATCCAGGCCGGAGCATCGAGGCTGCTCGGCGCGTTGCCGGTCCGAGACCGAGACGCGGCGGATGCACGCGCTCGAGGAATACGGGCTGATGCATGTGAAACTCTACGAGGACATCGCCCGCCACGGCGCCATCGCCACGTCCTACGCCTATCCGGTGAAGGTCGAGGGGCGGTATGTCATGGACCCCTCGCCCATCCCGAAATTCGACAACCCCAAGATGAACGACTGCCCGGCGCTCCAGCTCTTCGGCGCGGGGCGCGAGCAGCGGATCTACGCGATCCCGCCCTATACCCGGGTGGTCAGCCTGGATTTCGACGATCATCCCTTCGAGCGGGGCGGGGCCGCACAGACCTGCGCGCTCTGCGCATCGACCGGGGTTTATCTCGACGAGGTCATCCTCGACGATGCGGGCGGGCGGATGTTCGTCTGCTCGGACACGGACCACTGCACGTCCCGCCGGGCGGCTGCCGTGCAAGAGGCTGCTGAATGAGCGACACCCCCCTGCTCCAGGTCCGCAACCTGACCAAGCGCTATGGCGCGCGCATCGGCTGCGCCGACGTCACCTTCGACCTCTGGCCCGGCGAGGTGCTGGGGATCGTCGGCGAGTCGGGCTCGGGCAAGTCCACCCTGCTGGGCTGCCTCGCGGGCCATATCGCGCCCGACGCGGGCCAGGTGATCTTCGACACCCGGGCGGGTGGCCCGCGGGACACCCTGACCATGTCCGAGCCCGAGCGCCGGATGCTCGGGCGCACCGATTGGGCGTTCGTCCACCAGAACCCGCGCGACGGGCTGCGCATGTCGGTTTCGGCCGGGGGCAATGTCGGCGAGCGGCTGATGGCGGTCGGCGCCCGGCACTACGGGCAGATCCGGGGCGCGGCGCTCGACTGGCTCGGCCGGGTCGAGATCGCGGCCGACCGGATCGACGACCGCCCGCGGGCGTTCTCGGGGGGGATGCAGCAGCGGCTCCAGATCGCGCGCAACCTGGTGACCGGGCCGCGGCTGGTGTTCATGGACGAACCCACGGGCGGGCTCGATGTCAGCGTGCAGGCGCGGCTCCTTGACCTGCTGCGCGGTCTGGTGCGTGAACTGGGCCTCTCGGCGGTGATCGTCACCCATGATCTCGCGGTCGTGCGCTTGCTTGCCGACCGGCTCATGGTCATGAAGGACGGCCATGTGGTGGAGACGGGGCTGACCGATCAGGTGCTCGACGATCCGCAGCACGGCTACACCCAGCTTCTGGTGAGCTCGGTGCTGCAGGTCTGACGGCGAAGGGAGGCGGGCGTGATCCGGTATTTTGGCACTGCGGACGGGCGGCTGCACGAACTGTCCCCGGGCACCGGCACCGCCGATGCGGCGATCTGGTTCGACCTGAACGATCCGACCCCCGACGAGCGGGCTGAGACCGCGCGGATCCTCGGCATCACCCTGCCCACCCGCGAAGAGATGGAGGAGATCGAGCTTTCCAGCAGGCTCTACCACGACAACGGGACGGCCTTCATGACCGCGATGCTGCCGGGCGGGGTGGCAGAGGGGATGCTTGTGCTGGGTCCGGTCACCTTCGCCCTCGTCACCGGGCGGCTGGTGACGCTGCGCTTCCACACCCCCAAGCCCTTCGAGACGTTTCCCAAGCGGGCCGAGCAGGCGGCCGCGGGCTGCGCCACCGGGGACGCGGTCCTGCTCGGTCTGCTGGAGGAGATCGTGGACCGGCTCGCCGACCTTCTGGAACTGGTGGGGCGCGAGATCGAGCAGATGTCGCGCCGCATCTTCGGCAGCGCCGGCGGGACCCGGCCGGCGCCCCGGCGGCCCAAGGGCAAGCGCGACCTGAGCGACATCCTGTCGGCCATCGGGCGCGAGGCGCAGCTTCTGTCCTATGTCCAGGACAGCCTCGTGTCGCTCGAACGCGTGCTGGGGTTTCTCGCCCAGGAGTTTCGCCGCATCAGCTGTGCCCGCGACGTGGAAAGCGCACAGCTGATGCTGACCCATGACGTGCGGTCGCTGATCGAGCACGCGGCATTCATGTCCCAGAAGATCACCTTCCTGCTCGACGCCACCCTGGGGCTGATCAACATCGAGCAGAACGGCATCATCAAGGTCGTGTCGGTCGCAGCCGTGGCGTTCCTGCCGCCCACGCTGATCGCGTCGGTCTATGGCATGAATTTCGACCACATGCCCGAGCTGGCCTCGCTCTGGGGCTATCCGGCGGCTCTGGGTGCCATGGCGGTCTCGGCGGTCGTGCCGCTCTGGGTCATGCGCCGGATCGGCTGGCTCTGAGCATGGGGCACGGGGGAGAAACGCGGATGATAAAGCTTTCGGGCGTGGCCAAGACCTTCACCCTGCACAACCAGGGCGGGGCGGTGATCGGGGTGATGGAAGGGGCGGCGCTGACCGTCGCCCCCGGCGAATGCGTCGGGCTGACCGGGGCGTCCGGCGCCGGAAAATCCACGCTGATGCGCATGGTCTGGGGCAATTACCTCGCCGCAGCGGGCAGCATCCGGGTCGGCAACCTTGACGTCGTGCGCGCGAGCCCCCGCGAGATCCTGGCGCTGCGCCGCGCCACGCTCGGCTATGTCAGCCAGTTCCTGCGCGTGGTGCCCCGGGTGCCCACGCGGGATGTCGTGGCCGAACCGCTCCGCGTGCTGGGGATGGCCGAGGGTCCGGCCCATGCGCGGGCCGAGGCGCTGCTCGCACGGCTGCGCATTCCCCCCACGCTCTGGTCGCTTTCGCCCACCACCTTTTCGGGCGGCGAGCAGCAGCGGGTCAACATCGCCCGCGGATTTGCCCACCCCTATCCCGCGCTTCTTCTTGACGAGCCGACCGCGAGCCTCGATGCCGCAAACCGCGAGACGGTGCTTGGCCTGATCGAGGAGGCAAAGCGGCGCGGGGCGGCCATCCTCGGCATCTTCCATGACGAAGGCGCGCGGGCGCGCGTCTGC
>JANNOT010000360.1:0-8038 GCA_031399375.1 Paraoceanicella sp. | reverse complement strand
CGCGCAGGCGCTCCGGCCGTTTACCCTGGAAGATACCCGGAACTACATCGCGTTCCACGTCAAGCGCGCCGGCGCGACGCCGAAGCTGTTCACGGACGCTCACGTTCTTTGCCGAGACGCTGGGCTGAGGCGTCACCCTGCCCGCGCGCCGGGGGGCAGCGCGAAACCCCGCAGCACCCCGGCGGCCGGCGCAGGATTGCGACCCGGACGCTGGAGCACGGTCGGGGCCACCGCCCCCGATCCGCAGGCGATGACCAACGGGTCGGTCGCGATGACCGCACCCGCCGCGCCTGCGGCGTCCACGATGCGGCTGCCGAGCAGCTTGACCCGCTCGCCGGCCAGCAGCGTCCAGGCCCCGGGACTGGGCGACAGCCCCCGGATCCGGCGATCGACCTGGTCGGCGGTCATCGTCCAGTCGATTTCGGCCTCCGCCTTGTCGATCTTGGCGGCATAGGTCACACCCACGCCCGACTGGGGGATGGGCACGAGATCGCGCAGCCGCGCCAGCGCCTCGACCACCAGCCCTGCCCCCAGTGCGGCGAGCCGGTCGTGCAACCCTCCCGCCGTCTCGTCCGCCCCGATCGGGGTCGCGGCGTTGAGGAGCACGGGCCCGGTGTCGAGACCGGCCTCCATCCGCATGATCGCGACCCCGGTCTCGCGATCCCCTGCGAGGATCGCCCGCTGGATCGGGGCAGCCCCCCGCCAGCGTGGCAGGAGCGAGGCGTGGATGTTCAGGCAGCCCTGTGCGGGGGTATCGAGCACGGCGCGCGGCAGGATCAAGCCGTAGGCGACCACCACCGCGACCTCTGCCTCCAGCGCCGCGAACGCCGCCTGCTCTGCCGCATCGCGCAGGCTGGGCGGCGTGCGCACCGCAATCCCCAGCGCCTCGGCCCGGGCCTGCACTGGGGTCGGGCGGGGCTTCTGGCCGCGACCCGCGGCGCGCGGCGGCTGGGCATAGGCGCAGGCGACCCCGTGGCCCGCCGCCACGAGCGCGTCGAGTGCGACCACGGCGAAATCCGGCGTCCCCATGAACACGATGCGCATCAGCGTGCCTCGCATCCGCACCGCGCGGGCGTTGCGCGGAGCGTCCGCCGCAGGATCGGGTCCAGCCGGCGGACGGCGAGCAGCCCGTCGAGAGGACTCACCTGACGGGGCGCGGATCGCCCCCAGGTGCCGGTCAGGCGATGCCTAACCATCCTACCCCCTGTGCCGAGCACCGCCAGCTCTACCCCAACCGGGGGCGTGCCACGGGTGCTGGGGCCGTGCAGGCTCCGGCTCGCCTCCCGATCCTCGGGGCGCCCGGCCGCGGCACGTACCAGCACGGTATTGGCGCCGTGGCGCGGCGTCCCGCCCCCCGGGGCCGCATCCCGCACGATGACCCGCCGGGCGTGCCCGACCCTGCGCGCGGCAAGACCCACACCCCGACGGGCGCAGATCGCGGCGGGCAGTGGGCTCCAGAGCGCATCGGCGGGCGGGGCAACCCCCGCCACCGGCATTGCGACGGCAACGGGCCGGGGATAAGGCCGCGGAAAGGGCCGCGGATCGGGCCGGAACAGAAAACTCACTCCGCCCGCGCGCGCTTGAGCTTGCGCATCTTGGCTGTGATCATCGCGCGCCTGACCGCACCGAGATAATCGATGAAGAGGCGGCCATTAAGATGGTCGATCTCGTGCTGGGCGCAGGTGGACCAGAGGCCGTCGAACTCCTCCTCGCGCCCCACGCCGGACAGATCGGTGAACGCGACGCGCACCCGGTCCGGGCGCGTCACGTCCTCGTAGATCTCGGGGATCGAGAGGCAACCCTCCTCGTGCAGCCGCGTCGTCTCGGACATCCAGGTGACGCGCGGGTTGATCAGCACCATGGGCTGGGGTGCGTTGTCCTTGCCCGCGCAATCCATGACGAAGATCTGCTGGGTGATCCCGACCTGCGGCGCGGCGAGGCCGACGCCGGGCGCTGCATACATGGTGGCCAGCATGTCCTCGGCCAGTCCTTGCACCGCGGCATCGATGACGGGTACGGGGTCGCACACCTTCTTCAGGCGCGGATCGGGATGGATCAGGATCGGGCGGATGGCCATGGCGCCGATTTAGGCGAAGTGCCGCGGCCCCGCAAGCCGGGGGACTGCTCCGCCCGGCCCCCACCAAGCCCGGGGCTGGACCGGGACCCAGCGGCAGGCCGGGGGGTTTGCCCCCGGGCGCCGATCCGGCTAGCGTCCTGCCGCCAGTATCAGGAGCGCGGATGACCTTCGATTTCGACACGCCGATAGAGCGTCGCGGCACCCATAGCGTGAAATGGGACGGGATGGCCGCGCTTTACGGCGTGGCACCCGAGGACGGGCTGGCGATGTGGGTCGCCGACATGGATTTCCTGCCCCCGCCTGCGGTCAATGCCGCCCTGGCCGCGGCTGTCGCCCATGGGGTGCACGGCTATTATGGCGACGACCGGGGATACAGGGCGGCGATCGTGGGTTGGATGGCCGCGCGCCATGGCTGGACGGTCGATCCGGCCTGGATCGCCACGGTGCACGGCCTGGTTGCGGGCACCGCGCTCTGCCTGCAGGCGTTCAGCGCGCCGGGGGATGGGGTCATTCTCTTCACGCCGGTCTATCACGCGTTTGCCCGGGTCATCCGCGCCAACGGGCGCGCGGTGGTCGAAAGTCCGCTTGCCGTCGAGGACGGGCGCTACCGCATGGATCTCGCCGCGCTCGCCGCGACCCTGACCGGGCGCGAGCGGGTCGTGATGCTCTGTTCCCCCCACAATCCCGGCGGCACGGTCTGGCGGGCGGACGAGATCGCGGCCCTGGCGGAATTCTGCGCGACCCGCGGCCTCGTCCTCGTGTCGGATGAGGTGCACCACGACCTGACGCTGCCCGGCGCGCACCACACCGTGGCTGCGCTCGCCGCCCCCGCGCATCTCGACCGGCTCGTGGTGATGTCGGCGGCCTCCAAGACCTTCAACCTTGCGGGCGCGATGACGGGGAACGTCATCATCCCGGATGCGGCCCTGCGGGCGCGCTTTGCCGCCGCGCACCAGGCGGCGGGTGCCTCGCCCAACCGGTTCGGGATGCTGATGGCCGAGGCGGCTTACGCCAACGGTGCACCCTGGCTCGACGCGCTCCGGCTTTATCTCGACGCCAACCGCGCGATCTTCGACGCGGGCATGCATGCGATCCCGGGGGTGCGGTCGATGCGGCTCGACGCGACCTATCTGGCCTGGGTCGATTTTTCCGGCACTGGCATGGAGCGGGCCGAATTCACCCGCCGGATCGAGCGCGACGCACGGATCGCGGCCAGCCATGGCGATACCTTCGGCACCGGGGGCGAGACATGGATGCGGCTCAACCTCGCCATGCCCCGGGTGCGGATCGAGGAGGCGGTCAGCCGCCTACAGGCGGCGTTCGCCGACCTCCAGTAGGGCGGACCCGCGCGCCCCTTGCTTGCAAACGAGAGCATCCCCGCCCTATATCGCCGCCAGCGACACGCGGCGGGGACCGGGCGGATGATGCAGCAGTATCTCGATTTCGAACGCGGCCTGTCGGAGATCGAGGGCAAGGCGGAGGAGCTGCGCGCCCTCGCCCGGCAGAACCCCGCCATGACGGTCGAGAAGGAGGCGGCGGCGCTCGACCAGAAGGCCAAGGACCTGCTCAAGGACCTCTACGCCGCGCTCGACCCCTGGAAGAAATGCCAGGTCGCGCGCCACCCCGACCGCCCGCACACGGCGGATTACATCGAGGAGCTCTTCACCGAATACACCCCGCTCGCGGGCGACCGCAGTTTCGGCGAGGATACCGCCATCCTCGGCGGCCTCGCCCGGTTCAACGACCGGCCCGTGGTGGTGATCGGGCACGAAAAGGGGTCGGACACCAAGACCCGCATCACCCACAACTTCGGCATGGCGCGGCCCGAGGGCTACCGCAAATCGGTCCGCCTGATGGATCTCGCCGAGCGGTTCGGCCTGCCCGTTGTCACGCTGATCGACACGCCCGGCGCCTATCCCGGCAAGGGCGCCGAGGAACGCGGACAGGCAGAGGCCATCGCGCGCGCCACGGAGCGCTGCCTCAGCCTCGGCGTGCCCATCGTCAGCGTGGTGATCGGGGAGGGCGGCTCGGGCGGCGCCGTCGCCCTCGCCACCGCCGACCGGCTCGCCATGCTCGAACACGCGGTCTATTCGGTGATCTCGCCCGAAGGCTGCGCCTCAATCCTCTGGAAGAACGCCGACAAGATGAAGGAGGCCGCCACCGCCCTCCGCCTGACCGCCCAGGACCTCCTGAGGCTCGGCGTGATCGATCGGATCATCGCCGAACCCGTGGGCGGTGCACAGCGCCACCGTGCCGCGATGTTCCCGGCCGTGCGCGAGGCGGTCGCCGTCATGCTCGGGGAGCTGGAGGGGGTAAGCGCAAAGGCGCTGCGCGCGCGGCGGCGGCAGAAGTTCCTGGGGATGGGGTCGAAGGGGTTGGGGTGAGGGGGAACGGCAATCCAAGCTAGCGGCTCAACTCCGCCCTTTAGGGCTTGATCGATGTTCCAGGCAGAAGCCGTGGTAGGTTCTGGTTGAGTTGCACCGTAGCCAACGCGAATGACGGGCCAAAGACCGACGCTTTCGTTGCTGTGTCGCTCACCTGTCACGAGGTCTCTCGCCCTCCACCGCCAACGCCTCCGACTCCCCCTCGATCCGCGCTTCGATCTCCACCATGAACGCCCGCAGGTCCTGTCCCGCGGCGATCTCGGGCAGGAAGATCAGGACGGCCACCCCTGGGTGGCGCAGCAGCGAGCGGCGCCCCCAGAAGACCCCGGCATTCGTCGCGGCGGGGATGCAAGCGAGGCCGAGGCGCTCGTAAAGGGCGCCGGCGCCGATCTTGTAGGGCAGCCGGGCGCCGGGCGGGGCGCGGGTGCCCTGGGGATAGATCACGATCTGGCCCCCCACCTCGCCCCCCTCGAAGGCCTTGACCATCCGGCGGACCGCGGCGCCCCGTCCGCCCCGCGCCACGGCCACGCAGCCGATCCGGCGGGCGTAGAACCCCAGGACCGGGACGCGGGCAAGCTCCGCCTTCATCACGAAGCGGGGCTCGGGCAGCGCATGCATCAGCATCATGACGTCGAGAAAGCTCTGGTGCTTGGCCGCGACCAGGACCGGGCCGCGCGGGACGGCGCCGCGGATCTCGACCCGCAAGCCACAGATCGCGTGGAGAAGCGCGAACACGGCCCGGCAGTAGAGCTTCATTACCCGGCGCGCCCCGCGCCGCGACACGGCCGCATAGGGCGCAGCGATCAGGCCCATCAGCGCCATCATCCCGTACATCGCGGCGTCAAAGACCAGCGAGCGGACCAGCAGCATGGGTCTCAGGGCGTCTGGCGCAGGGCGTAGCGCGTGGCCCAGCGGGTCGACACGAACGCCGCCGCCCCCGCGACCAGCGGCACGAGCGCGAGCGCGGGCCACCCCCAGCCCCGCGGTGCGAGACCGGTGGCGAACGCGTCATCCGCCCCCGCCTGGGGCAGGGCGGCAAGGATGACGAGCGCCATCGTCGAGCCCGCCACCGCGCCCGCAAGTGCGCGCAGCGTGAACCGGCGCACGAAGGCGCGGGTGATGAAATCGTCGCCCGCCCCGATCAGCCGCAGCGTCGTGACGATCCCCTGATGGGCCGACAGCGTCGCCCGGGTTGCCAGCATCACCATTACCGCGAGCGTCAGCAGCGTCAGGACCACCGCGATCCCGGCGAGGAGCTGCATCCCCCCGGCTGCCCGCACCAGCGGGCGCCGCCAGCGGGCGTGATCGTCGTAGATCGCCCCCGGCACCTGGCCCGCGAGCGCCTGGACAAGGCTGTCGCGGTCCGGCCCCTCGGCCGTCTCGACCACCTCGATCAGGCGCGGGACCGGCAGGAGATCGAGCGGCACCCCCTCGCCCAGCCACGGCGTGAGCAGCGCCTGCTGCTCGTCGGGGCTCAGCGCGCGGGCCGACACGATGCCCGGGGTGGCGGACAGGGCGGCAAGCGCCGCCGCGACCCGGGCGTCGAGCTCGCCCGCGGGGCCCGAGATCCGCACGGTGGCGGCCTGGGCAAGCGTGGTAGACCAGCGCTCTGCCAGCCGTCCTGCCGCGAGCCCGAGGCAAAGCGCCAGCACCGCCACGAACGCCGTCGCCCCGGTGGCCAGCGTGAGCAGAAGCGCGGTGAACCCGGTGCCGGGGATCAGCCCCTCGGTCCCGTCCTCGCCGCCGATGGCCCGGGCGAGCCACGCCGCGCGCGCGCCGCTCACAGCGCGACCCCGCCCGTCACCTGGCCACCCGACAGGCGCAGCACGCGTGCCTCCACCTCGGTCTTGGCCGCGCGGATCAGGTTGAGGTCATGGGTCGCCACCAGCACGGTCTTACCCAGCCGGTTCAGCTCGACCAGCAGCCGCAGCAGGCGCTGCCCCATCTCCCAGTCGATATTGCCCGTGGGCTCGTCGGCGAGGATCAGGTCCGGCCCGCCGATCACGGCACGGGCGAGCGCCGCACGCTGCCGCTCGCCCCCTGAGAGTTCCGGGGGATGCGCCCTCGCCCGGCCCTCCAGCCCGACCCAGGCAATCAGGTCCGCCAGATCGCCCAGATAGCTCTGGGGCGCGCGGCCGAGCACGCGCAGCGGCAGGCCGATGTTCTCGGCCACGGTCATGTGGTCGAGGAACTGGCAATCCTGGTGCACGATGCCGATGCGCCGCCGGGCGCGGGTGACGCCGTCGCGGTCGAGTTCGCCGACATCGCGCCCGAAAAGCTCCATCCGTCCGGCACCGAGCCGCAGCGCGAGATAGATGAGCTTCAGGACCGTGGTCTTTCCCGCACCCGACGGGCCGGTCAGGAAATGGAACGACCCCGGCGCAAGGGACAGGGTCAGGTCGCGCAGGATCACCGCGCCCCCGCCATAGCCGAACCCTGCGCCTGTGAACCTGACCACGACCATCCGCCCCCGATCCGCCGCCCATGGCCGGGCCCCGGTTGTGGCAGATGGCCTGCACAAGCTCAACCCGGGGGAATGCGCGGCCGCGCATCGGGCCAGGGGAATGCGCCGCCGTGCATCGGGCCGGGCGAATGCGCCACCACGCATCGGGCCGGGTGCCACGCTCCGGCCCGCGGCTTGGCAGATGCGGCGACAGCGACTATCACTGGCACCCGCCGCCGCCATCGACTGCGGGCCGGGGAAGGATCCGATGCGCCTCGTATGTCCCGAATGCCAGTCCCAGTACGCTGTGCCCGACACCGCAATCCCGGTCTCGGGCCGTACGGTGCGCTGTTCGGCCTGCGCAGCGGTCTGGTTTCAGACGCCCATCCCGGCGTCCGGCATGTCGCCCGGCCCCGCGGCGCCCACGCCACCGCCCGGTTGGCCCGGCAGCCCGGCGGGCGGGACCGATGCGCCCGCCGACCTTGCACCCGCGCCCTTGCCCGACACCCTTTCGGCGACGGCGCGCGAGGATGCGGCCATCGCGGCCCTCGAGGCCTGGGAGCGTTCGCCGCGCCGCGCCCCACCCCCCACGCCGCTTCCGGCCGAGGCCACGGAAGACGACGACGATGACGCCGGTGGCGCGAACCCCGGGGTGGCTGGCGCTGCACCCCCGCCCGCGCGACTGGTCATTCCCCTGCGCCCGGCCGGGCCCGACGAAACGGCCATCCTGGACCGGGGCTGGGACCCCGGCCCCCCGCTGGCATCGGACGCGACACCCGGTCGGACCCCGGTCGACGGTCAGGGTGCCGATGGGCTGGCCCCCGGCCAACCCGTCGCGGAGCCCGCCGGTCTTCGGCCCGGCGGTGACGATCCGGCATCGCCGTCCGCGCGACCGGTGCAGGCCAGCCCCGACGTCCCCGGCACTGGCGCGCCGGTCGATGCCGACCTGGCAGGCGAGCCCTTGGGCATGCCGCCGGGACCGGCGCAGACCGGGTGGGGCGGCATCCCGCCAGCGCCCGAGGCGCCATCGCCGCGACTGCGCCGGAACCTCGCGTTCGGTCAGCGCCAGATCGAGGAGCGCCCGTCGGCCATGTTCGCCCGCACGTCCGCGGAGCCGTCGCCGATTGCGGATGC
>JANNOT010000346.1:0-2781 GCA_031399375.1 Paraoceanicella sp. | reverse complement strand
CTGCGTTTCAAGGCGCCTGCCCGAGGGTCGGGGTGAGTCGGGCCGCGCCAAGGCCAAGCCGCCCGTACCGGGCGGTGCTGCGCAGCCTTGACCCGGCCCGACTCGCCCCCGCGAACCTGCGGGGTCCGGGGCGGCACCCGGGTCACGGTTCACGGGGCAAGGGCGCGGGCGGCGATGCGGGGCAGCAGCGGGCGCACCTCCGCCGCCGTCATCCCGGGGCGAAGGCGTGGGTCGTAGAGCATGCGCAGCAGCACCTCGTCATGGCGGGTCAGCAGGGCGAATTCCTCGTCATCGTTGAAGATCGACGGGCGCACCGCGGGATCGTCATTGCCAAGGCCGAGCGCCTGGGTCATCTCCTCCTCGATGCAGGATCGGCGCATGAGCCCCTCGGTCTCCGCCTTGATCACCACGACGGCGAAGGTCTGGACCCCCGGTCGGGCGGCGTCGCGGAACGTGTTGACATAGCACACCTCGGCCCGCGGGCTGTCGCGCAGGCTGTTCAGAAAGGCCGGGTCGACATCGGGGCTCGCGGCTGCAAAGCCGTCGGCGATCCGGCGGCGCTCGTCGCGCGCGGCGAAGATCATCACGAAGTTCCCCTCCTCGTCCGACAGCGGCGAGAGAAGGCGGATGTCGAGCCTGGTGAGGGTAGCGAGGCGCCCGGCGAACCGCCCGACATCGCGCAGGTCGGCGCCGCGCGCATCGCCGGGGACCGTGTCGCCGAAGACGACGCGGATGCGCACCGGCCCCTCCCACCGCGTCAGCACGCTGGGCGTGCGGCCGAGGACGAAGCGGCCATCGGCCCGGACATATTCGTCGAAGAGCGCGATGCGCTCGAAATTCTCGACCAGCTCCGCCCGGCCGAAGGCGGCGTCGGCGGGTGCCGTTTCGGTGCGCATCAGGCCCGCGGCGCGCATGTCCCGCTCGACCCCCGCATAATAGGCCGCGTCATCCGCAGCGCAGCCCGCAAGCGCGATCAGCGCCGCCGCGGCCCGTTTCACGGGGCGGTCTCGGCGATCACCCGGGGCAGGAGGGGCACGACCTCATCCGCCTGCATCCCGGGGTGCAGGGCGGGGTGGTAGAGCATGGCGAGCAGGCGGGCGTCATGCTCGGTCAGCACGGCGAATTCCTGGTCGTCGTTGAAGAGCGACGGGCGCACGCGCGGGTCGTCATTGGTCAGGCCCATGGTCTGGCTCAGCTCCTCCTCGAAGCAGGCCCGGCGCAGCCGACCGCGGGTCTCGTCCTTCACCAGCACGGTCGCGGCGCGCATGTCCGATTGCGGACTGGTGTAGAAGAGCCCCAGGCAGGGGTTCACGCTGTCGTCCGAGGCGAGAAGTTCCGCGACCCCGGCGAGGAACGGGCGCCGCTCGCGCCGGGCAAGCTCGGCCAGGCTCGCGCGTTCGCGGGCATCGAGGATCAGGATGAGGAAGTTCACCTCGTCCTCGACCTCGTCGATCGCGCGGGTGCTTGCCGCGCTCAGGCGACCCATCACGTCCGCGATGGCCGCCCGGTCGCCCGGGGTCGCGCTGTCGCCCAGCACGCGGTACCGGATGGGCTGTTCCCAGCGCCGGATCGGGCGCATCTGCGCCTTTTGCGCGCCCAGATCCTCGACGGCGAGGGCGATGCGCACGAAATTGCGCGCGAGATCGCGGTTGTCATAGGGGGCGTCGCGTGGCGCGGGATCGAGCCGGAGCCGCCCGGAGGCGGAAAGCACGCGGGTATAGTCCGCGTAGCTTTCCGTCGTCGTCGGACCCGGGGTCGGTGTCGTGAACTGGCCGCAGGCGCCCAGGGCGAGAAGAAGGGCGAGGGCGCCCGCGCGACCTCTCACCCGGCGGCACCCGTGGCGGCTGCACCTGGTGCCCTTGCCTTTGCTGCGGCAAGCGTCGCCTTCAGCTCCGCCTCCATCGCGATCAGGTCCTCCTCCGCCTTCGCGCGCTTGGCCTTGCCCTCGTCGGCGATGCGCAGGCTGTCCTCGATCGTGGCGATCAGGGATGCGTTGGCGGTCTTGATCGCCTCGATGTCGAACACGCCGCGTTCGAGCTGCTCGCGCACCTCGGCATTGGCGGTACGCAGGTTCTCGGCGTTCCGGGTCAGGAGATCGTTGGTCAGGTCGTTTGCCTCCTTGACCACCGAGGCCGCCTCGCGCGAGCGGTGGATGGTCACGGCCTGGGCGAGCTGCGTCTTCCAGAGCGGCACGGTGTTGACCAGGGTCGAATCGATCTTGGTCACCAGCGCCTTGTCGTTCTCCTGCACCAGCCGGATCGAGGGCAGCGACTGCATGGTCACCTGGCGGGTCAGGCGCAGGTCGTGGACCCGGCGTTCCAGATCGTCGCGCGCCGCGCGCAGGTCGCGCAGTTCCTGCGCCTTAAGCACGCCCGCCCCCTCGAGTGCGGCTGCCACCTCGGCCTCCTTGGCGGGGATCGTGGTGGCGTCGAGTTCCTTCAGCTTCGCCTCGCCCGCGGCGATGTAGACGGCGAGCTGGTGATAGAAGCTGAGGCTTTCCTCATAGAGCCGGTCGAGATTCTTGATGTCGATCAGAAGCTTGTGCTCGTGATGCTCCAGCGCGTCGCTAATCTTGTCGATCTGGCCCTGCACGGTTTCGTACTTCGCGTAGAATTCGGCCAGGGGCGTGGCGGAATTGAAGAGCCGCTCCCACCAGCTCTGCTTGCGCTCGGGGTCGAGTTCGTCCACGTCAAAGCCGCGCAGGGTCGTGACCATCTCGCGCAGGCTCGACCCGGCGGGGCCCGCATCCTTGTTGCGCACGCCCGTCAGCATCTGGTCCGA
>JANNOT010000337.1:0-7273 GCA_031399375.1 Paraoceanicella sp. | reverse complement strand
CAGGG
This sequence comes from Paraoceanicella sp., assembly GCA_031399375.1. Classification (GTDB taxonomy): domain Bacteria; phylum Pseudomonadota; class Alphaproteobacteria; order Rhodobacterales; family Rhodobacteraceae; genus Paroceanicella. The sequence goes on along the minus strand of JANNOT010000337.1, from coordinate 7,268 downwards.
TTCGGCGTAGTGGGGCGGCAGGAAGCCCAAATGTAGCCCGCTCAGGATCAGGAGGATGCGGGTGTCGAGGTTGCTCGCCTGGCCCGCGATGGGAAAGTTCTGGAGGAGGGCGGCGAAGGCGGGGTCGTCGGTGACGCTCGGCTCGACCAGGGGGTGGGCCCAGACCTGTTCGGTGGTGGGGCTTTCCACCGCAAACAGCGGGTGGGCGTGGCCGCAATAGAGGCGCAGTTCCTCGCGAAAGAGCGGGATCATCTCGAGGGTGGAGAGCGGGCGGGGCACGACCGACACGCCGATGTCCGCGTCCCCCTCCAGCACCCCGCGCTCGACCCCGGGGGGGTTGGCGCTTTCCACCTTCAGCTCGACCTTCGGGTGCTTCTGGCCGAACTCGGCGAAGGCGGAGCTGAGGACCGGCCCCGCGATGGACACGATGTTGTCCACGAGCAGCAGCGAGACCTTGCCCGTCAGCCGCCTGAGCGCCGATCCCACCCGGTCGCGGAACTTGTCGAGGTCGTTGAAGAGCTGGAGCGAGGCGAGGTAGACGATCTGCCCCTCGTCCGTCAGGGCGAACCCGGCGCGGCCCCGGGTGCAGAGCCGCGCGCCCAGCCGCTGCTCCAGGTGGCCGATGTCGAGGCTGATGGCCGATTTCGACTTGTTCAGCGTGACCTCGGCGGCGGAAAACCCGCCATGGTCCACCACGGTGCGGAACACGCGCAGGAGGCGGAGGTCCGCGTCCGACAGGCTGCCCCGGAACGGGCGGCGGGCGAAGCTGGGGTCGAGGGTCAGCGGGTCCTCCCGGGCGGCGGCGCCTCACCCTGCATTCAGTTCAGCGCGGGCTCAAGTGAACATGACATCTCCCGCGCCTATCACCGCCCGCCCCGCGCATAGGCTGGCCCTTGTGCTTCACGCGTCCGTGACGGACGGTGGGGGTCGTAGGGCTGGGGCGGGCGGCCGCCTGGGGGGAGATCGGCATGGTGAAGGACGCATTCCTGAGGGACAGCATCGGGCGGGCCCAGGCGCTGCACGCGAGCGGCCGGATCGACCGGCGCACGTTCCTCGCCGCCATGGCCGCCCTCGGCGCCGTGTCCGCCGCCCCCGCGATCCGGGCCCAGGACAAGGCGCTGACCATCGCCAATTTCGGCGGCGACGCGGTGGATGCGTTCACCCAGGCCTGGACCGCGCCCTTCGCCGCATCCTCGGGGGCCGAGGTCACCATCGACGGCGCGGGCCCGCTGCCCGGCGCGATAAAGAAGATGGTCGAGGAGAAGAACGTCATCTGGGACGTGTCGGACGGCGACGGGTTCTATGCCTTCCAGCTCGGGCGTGAGGGGCTGCTGGAGACGATCGACTACAGCGTTGTGAAGAAGGACGATCTGTTCCCGTGGAACGCCTACGAGCACGGGGTCGGCAACTACGTCTATTCCTATGTCCTGGTGTACCGGAAGAGCAAATACCCCGAGCCGCCGACGGGCTGGGCCGATTTCCTGAACCTCGAGAAGTTCCCCGGCAAGCGCACGCTGTGGAAATGGTTCGCCGGCGCGCCGGAACCGCTGCTTCTGGGGATGGGCGTACCCAAGGACCAGATCTATCCCATCGACATGGACAAGGTCGTGGCGGCGGCCAAGGGCCTCGGCGACAACCTGATCCTGTGGGATTCGGGCGGGTCGAGCCAGCAGCTCTTTCTCGACGGCGAGGTGGATATGGGCGCGATCTGGCACACGCGGGCGACGGTGCTGGAGCGGGACACGGGCGGGGACGTGACCTGGACCTGGAACGACCACATCCTCAGCCCCGGCGCCTGGGTGATCCCCAAGGGCGGGCGGGACCCCGCGCTGGCGCAGTCCTTCATCGCCTCGACCCAGGACCCGCAGCGGCAGATCAAGCTGCTGGAGCTGCTGGGCAACGGCCCCGCGAACCCCAAGGCGATCCCGCTTTTGACCGAGGCGCAGAGGCGGCTCAACCCGACCTCGCATCTCGATCTCGCCCTGATCCGGGACGAGGAATGGTACGCCACGCAGTACGACGCGGCGCTCGGGGTCTGGCTCGACGCCATCGCGACCTGACGGCCCGGTGCGCCGCCGCATGGGCGAGGGGTACCTGCCCTTCGCCCTTCCCGTGCTCGCCCTGCTGATCGGGGTCTATGTGATCCCGCTCGTCGCCGTGCTGGCGGCGAGCGTCACGGACCCGGTCCCGGGGCTCGCGAACTACGAGCGGCTCTTCACCGCCGACGGGCCGCGGCGGGTGCTGTCGGCCACGTTCCGGATCTGTGCGCTGACCACGCTGCTCGCCGTGCTGGGCGGCTACATCCTCGCCTACGCCGTCGTCAGCGCGGGGCGGCGGGGGCGGATGCTGCTGCTGGCGGCGATCCTGGTGCCGTTCTGGGTGTCGGTGCTGATCCGGGCCTTCTCCTGGCTGATCCTGCTGCGCGACAACGGGCTGGTGAACGACGTGCTGATCGGCCTCGGGCTGACCGAGGAGCCGCTGGCGCTGGTGCGCAACGAGCTCGGCGTGGTGATCGGCATGGTCCATTACCTCATCCCCTACGCCGCCCTGCCGCTGATCGCGGCCATGCAGCAGCTCGACATGCGGGTGATCGCGGCGGCCAAGAGCCTTGGCGCGACAGACCGACAGGCGTTCCTCCGGGTCTACCTGCCCATGACGATGCCGGGGGTGTTCGCCGCCGGGGTGATCGTGTTCGTGTTTTCGCTGGGCTTTTTCGTGACGCCCGCAATCCTGGGCGGGGGCCGGGTGATGATGATGTCCGAATACGTGAGCGTGAACGTCCTCCAGACCCTGCGCTGGGGCTTCGCCGCCGCACAGGCGACGGTGCTCCTCGTCATCACGCTGATCGCCATCGGGGCGCTGTCGCGCACCGTGGGGCTGCGCAAGGCGCTTGGATGATCCGGGACGGGGTGCGCCATCCCTTCGCGCGGCTCTTTGCGGTGCTGGCCGCGGTGCTCGCGGTGTTTCTCGTGGCCCCGCTTCTCATCACGGCGCCGATCTCGGTCACGACCACGCGCTACATCTCCATGCCGACCGAGGGGGTGTCGGCCCGCCATTACATCCGCATCTTCACCGATCCCGCGTGGCGCGGCGCGCTCTGGGACAGCGTGCGGGTGGCGCTCGGGGCGTCGGCGCTCGCGCTCGTGCTGGGCTCGGCCGCGGCGCTCGGCATGTGGCGCCAGGCGGGGGCGCTGGTGGGGGCGGTGCGGGCGCTGATCCTGATGCCGCTGATCGTGCCGCCCATCGTGACGGCCCTGGCGCTGTCGGGGTCCTGGGTGCGGCTGGGGATTTTCGACACCACGGGCGGCGTGATCCTCGCCCATGCCATCGTGGCGCTGCCCTTCGTGTTCCTGACCGTCTCGGCCTCGCTCGACGGGCTCGACCCCCGGATCGAGCAGGCGGCGCGCAGCCTCGGGGCCGGGCGGTTCCAGACCCTGGGCCGGGTGATCCTGCCCAACATCCTGCCCGGGCTGGGGGCAGGGGGGCTGTTCGCGTTCGTCATCTCGTGGGACGAGGTGACGGTGACGCTCTTCGTTTCCTCGCGCGCCGTGTTCACCCTGCCGCGAAAGATCTGGGCCGACATCCGCGACAATCTCGATCCTGCCGTCGCCGCCGTGTCCGTGGTGACCGTGCTCGTCACGGTCGCCATCTGCCTGGCGGTCGTGGGGCGGCGCCGATGAGCGTGCTCAAGGGCCACCGCCTCGACCTGCAGGGGCTGACGAAAGACTACGGGCCCAGCCGCGCGCTCGACGATGTGTCGATGCGGGTGGAGCCGGGCGAGTTCGTGACCATCCTCGGCCCCTCCGGGTCGGGCAAGACCACGGTCCTGATGGCCCTCGCGGGGTTCCTGGAGCTCACCACGGGCGAGATCCTGCTGGACGGCCGCCCCATCACCCAGCTGCCGGCCGAGAAGCGCGATTTCGGCGTGGTCTTCCAGGGCTACGCGCTCTTTCCCCACCTGAGCGTGCGCGACAACGTGGCCTTTCCGCTCGCCATTCGCGGGACCCCGCGGGCAGAGATTGCGGCGCGGGTGGCGGCGGCGCTCGAGATGGTCAAGCTTGCCCCGCTGGCCGATCGCCGCCCCCGGGCATTGTCGGGCGGCCAGCAGCAGCGGGTGGCGCTGGCACGGGCCCTGGTCTTTGCCCCCAACCTCTTCCTGCTCGACGAGCCGATGGGCGCGCTCGACCGCCAGCTCAGGGTCGAGCTGCAGGACGAGCTCCGCGCCCTCCACCGCCGCCTCGGCGCCACCTTCGTGAATGTGACCCATGACCAGGAGGAGGCGATGACCCTGTCCGACCGCATCGCGGTGATGCGCGGCGGCCGAATTGTCGAGATCGGTGCCCCCGGCGCCCTCTATGCCCGGCCCCGCACGCGGTTCGTGGCGGGGTTCCTGGGGCGCAGCAATTTCCTGGGCGGGCACGCCCGGGGGCACGGCATCGATCTTGGCCCCGCCCGGGTCGCCCATGTCCCGGTCCACGGGCCCCTGGTCGAGGGGGCAGCCGTCACCCTGGCCCTGCGGCCCGAGCGCATCCGTCTCGGCCCCCCGCCCGGCCCGGGCTTCACCGGGGTCGCGGGCCATGTCGTCGACCGCATCCTGACCGGCCCCACGGTGGATCTGACGGTCGAGGTCGGCCTTCCGGCGCCGCTCGCCGCCCGGGTGGCAAGCACCGATGCCGACCTGCCCGCGCCCGGCGACCCGGTCGGGCTGCACTGGGCGATCGATGCTGCCGTCGATGTGGAGGACTGACGCCATGCACGTTGCCGCCCGCCCCTATGGGTTTCCCCACCAGGGCACGCTCGATCCCGCCGCGACCGCGCTGCTGGTGATCGACCTGCAGGTCGATTTCCTGTCGCCGGACGGGTATTTCGCCCGCAAGGGCTACGATCCCGCGCCGCTGCGCGCGATCCTGCCACGGGTGAACGCCCTGATTACGGCCGCACGCGGCGCCGGCTGCACTATCCTGCACACCCGCCAGGGCTACCGCGCCGACCGGGCCGACATGACCCCCTACGAGCTCTGGCGCCGCCGCCGCGGCGGGCTCGAGGGGACGGATGCGCTGATCCGCGGCACGCCGGGGTTCGAGATCGTGCCCGAGATCGACGTGGCCCCCACTGACATCATCGTTGACAAGACCGCCAACGGCGCCTTCACCCATACCGATCTCGAGCATGTCCTGCGGGCGCGCGGCATCACGCACCTGATGTTCACCGGCTGCACCACCGATGTCTGCGTCCACTCCACCCTGCGCGAGGCGGTGGACCGCAATTTCGTCACCCTCTTGGTCGAGGACGCCTGCGCAAGCGGCGACGCCTATGCCCATGCCGCCGCGATCCACATGGTGACGGTCGAGGACGGCGTTTTCGGCGTGGTCGCCGACACGGCGGCTGTCCTGGCTGCCCTCACCCCCGTCCCGCAGACCTGACCGTGAAGGAAAAGCCATGCCCCATTTCATCTCGCTGATGCGCCTCACGCCCAAGGGGCTGGCGGAGCTCGGAGACTCCCCCCGTCGGGCCGAGGTGAGCCGGGAGCGGGTCGAGACCCTGGGCGGGCGCAGCCTCAGCCTCTACGCCACGCTCGGCACCTATGATTTCGTGCAGGTGTTCGAGATGCCCGATGCCGAGCGCATGATGTCCTATGTCCTGACCGCCCGGCGCGACGGGCATGTGGACCCGCTGATCCTGCCCGCCTTCGATACCGCAACCTGGGGCCGCATCTCTGGCGCGGTCGCGGCCAAACCCTAGGGCTGCCGCCCGGGTCCGATGGGCCCCCATGCGATCACGTCCACGGCCCGCGCGCCGCCCGGTACCGGGCCGGACGGCGACCGTCGCGCCGGGCGTGATCGGGTGTCATCCGCCGTCGCCGCCACCCGATCCTTCGGCGATCGCCCGCCGTGGTACGGCCCGGTCGTTCTTGACCCGGATCAATGCCCGGCGCCCGGGCCGCGCGCATCCTGACCCCATCGCCCGCTGCCGGATCCCCCGGGCGCGGGCCAGGACGCCGGAAGGACCCCTGCCATGACCGCCTTCGCCGAACCCCTCGCCCGCCCCTATCCCGTGCTCGCCCTGCCACGGGGTGCGGCGCGGATCGCGGCCCTGCTCCTGCTCGCGCAGTTCGTCGCGATGTGGGCCGCGTTCTTCATCCTTGCCCCGTCGATCAACTGGCCTGCATCGCTCGACGAGCCTGCGTCGGCCATGCTGCCGCTCCTGATCGCGCAGGCGGGGCCGGTATTCGCGGGGTATGCGAGCTATCTCCTGCACGCGCTCCTCCTGATCCCGCTCGGGATCGTGTTGGGGCGTGCGCTGAAGGTGGAACGGGGCATGGCCGCCGGCCTGCTCGCGCTCGGGCTTCTGGCGGGGTTTGCCAAGGCGCTCGGGATCGTGCGCTGGCTCTTCGTCATGCCCGGGCTAGCCGCGGCCTATGTCGATCCCGCCGCGTCCGCCGGTACGCGTGATGCGATCGCGGTGGTCTACGGCGCGCTCAACGCCTATGCGGGCGGGGTGGGCGAGGTTCTGGGCGTCGGCCTCTTCGCCGGGCTCTGGACGGTGCTGATCGCCGTGGCGCTTCTGCCGCTCGGCCGGGGGGCGCGGCGCATCGGCTATGCCGGGTTCGCCGCCGCGGCGCTGCTCTTTTCGACCCTGCCCTCGGTCGTGGGGATCGAATCGCCCCTGCTCCTGACGCTGTCGGGCATCCTGTGGCAGCTCTGGACCGCGACGCTCGCTGTCTGGCTCCTGCGCGCGCGCTGAGGGGGGGACAGGCCATGACCATCGAAGCCCTGTCCCTGACGGCCCCCGGCAAGCGCCTGGTCTTTACCGCCCGCGATCCCGCGCGGGTTGCGTTCGAGGAGGAGGTGGCGCCCGGCGCCCCCGCCGTCCCCGTCCACCTGCACCGGACCCAGGCCGAGACGTTCACCGTTCTCGATGGCGTGCTCGAGCTCGACATCGCGGGTGCCGCCCGCCGTCTCGGTCCGGGGCAATGCGTGATCGTGCCCGCGGGCGTGCCCCATACCTATCGCAATGGTGGGGACGGCGTCCTGCGGATCGCGGTGGCGCTGACCCCGGGGGCGGGGGCCGAGTGGTTCTTTGCCGGGATCTACGCCCTGGGCCGCACCGGGCGGCTGCCGCCGCGTGGGCTGGGCGATGCGCTTGCGCTCGCAGCACTTTCTCACCGGCACGGGTTCTATCTCGCCGGGCTGCCCCTTGTCCTCCAGCGCCCGCTGATGGCGCTGGGGGCGGCCCTTGCCGCGATGGCGGGTGTGCGCACCGCATCG
>JANNOT010000323.1:0-5801 GCA_031399375.1 Paraoceanicella sp. | reverse complement strand
GGACGTGCTGGCCCGCGGCAAGCTGACGCCGCCAAAGCGCGGTGAGATGAAGACGTCGATGGAGGCGTTGATCCATCACTTCAAGCTCTACACCGAGGGCTTTCACGTCCCGGCGGGCGAGGTCTACGCGAGCGTCGAGGCACCGAAGGGCGAATTCGGCGTCTATCTCGTGTCGGACGGCTCGAACAAACCCTACCGCGCCAAGATCCGCGCGCCGGGTTATCCGCATCTCGCGGCCATGGACCATATCTGCAAGGGCCACCAGCTCGCCGACGTCTCCGCCATCCTCGGCTCGCTCGACATCGTGTTCGGGGAGATCGACCGGTGAGCGACGAGGCGGGCGCGGCGTCGGAGGCAGCCTCGGCCCCGCGCCGGGCGCTCGCGCTGTCGCGCGTCACGGGCGTCGTCATGAACATCGCCGCCGCCTCCGGGGTGATGTCGTTCATTTCCTTCGCCTATTCGTTCTACAAGGACACCAAGATTTCCGAGGCGTCGTTCAACCAGAACTGGCAGGAGGGCGAGATCTACGGGATCGTGTTCGAGGGCTCGCCCGAGGGCGTGATGTTCCCCGTCATCCTAGAGAAGCTCAACGAGCGGATCCTGCTGGTGCGCGAGCCGCTCGGGCTCGACCTCCAGTCCGCGACGACGGAAAGCCTGCGCCGTGCGCTGATCGGCCTCACCGAAAAGGGCATCGTGATCCTGCGCGACGACCACACCTATATCGTGCCGATGGCGCCCAGGGGTGCCGCGGGCACGCCTGAGACCGTCACACCGACCGCGGCATGATCCCGCGCGCCTTCCCGAGGTAAGCCCATGCTCCGCCGTCTCCATCCCCACCAGCCGCCGGGTTTCGCCTTCACCCAAGCCAACCAGGTCTGGGCCGAGGGGCAGATCGCGAAGTACCCCGAGGGGCGCCAGGCCTCGGCGATCATACCGCTGCTCTGGCGCGCCCAGGAGCAGGAGGGCTGGCTGACCAAGCCCGCGATCGAGCATGTGGCCGATTTGCTGGGCCTCGCCCATATCCGCGCGCTCGAGGTTGCGACGTTCTACTTCATGTTCCAGCTCGCCCCGGTGGGCACCGTCGCGCATGTGCAGGTGTGCGGGACCACCCCCTGCATGCTGCGCGGGGCCGAGGACCTGGTGTCGCTCTGCCGGGCGCGCATCGGCGCGGAACACGTGCCGTCCACCGACGGGCGGTTCAGCTGGGAGGAGGTCGAGTGCCTGGGTGCGTGCACCAATGCCCCGATGGTCCAGATCGGCAAGGATTTCTACGAGGACCTGACGGTCGAAAGCTTCACGGGCATCCTCGATGCGTTCGCGCGCGGCGAGGTGCCGGTGCCCGGGCCCCAGAACGGGCGCTACGCGGCCGAGCCGCTGGGGGGGCCGACGGTCCTGACGGCGCATGTCGCCGGGCGCGCGGCGCGCAACGCCTCGGTCGCGCGTGCGGTGGCGCTTGGCGATACCGTCCGGCGGATCACCGGGGATGAGGCGGCCTACGGGCCCGAAAACAGCGGCGGGGCAATCTGACCCGAACGCCGCAGAGGGGGAGACGCACATGGCCGACATGACGCTGGAGCGCAAATGCGAGATCTGCCGGGCGACCGGGTTCGCGGCCTCGGCCGTGCTGATCGGGCTGATCACCTGGGGGCTTTTCGAGCGCGCGCATCCCGTGCTCGCCATCATCGGGTTCCTGCTGATGCTGGCCGTCGGCCTCTGGGCGGTGCGCAACTTCTGCGGGTTGATCGTCAGTGAGGTTGACGCCCATTCTTCCTGGGCGACGACGGGCGATGCCTATCCGGTAGCGCCGCCGGTTCCCCAACCTCCGGTGCCGTACGTGCCGGCAAAGGTGGTGTTTGTCCCGCGCAAGCGCGCGCTGCGCCCGATGACGGTGCTCGAACGCGCGGCCGAATTCGCCTATGCACCCCGTCTTGCGCCAGCCCCGCCGCCCGTCGCGCCACCGCCGCCGCCCGCACCGCGTCCGGTGGCCGTTGCCGGTGCGGCGGTGGTGGTGCCGGCGACGGTTGGCGCACCTACGCCTCGCCCGCCGGTGCCTGTCATGCCCACCCCGGTGGTGCCGACCCCGCGCGTTCCGCAGCCGCGCGTCCCCGCGCCGCGGTTCCCTGCGACCATGCCCGTCAAGGATGCGGTCTATGTGCCGCTCGATCCGCTCCCCGACCCGGCGCGGCCCGCCCCTGCACCGGTGGTGTCGATGTCCGCGGAACACGAGCCCGAGCCCTCAGCCGCGCCGAGCAACGCCGTGGCCGGACCCAGGGGGGACGACCCCGCGCCGGTACTTGCATTTCGGCCCCTCGCGGCGTCCGGCACGGATAGCGCACTTGCGGGCGGGGGTTCCACGGAGGTGGCCGCGCCGCCTCCCGCAGGGTCGTCGGACGAGCCGCTGCACTGGTCGGCGGGCAGCGTCGCCTCGGGCGCGGCAGGGACGCCCGCACCCTTTGCAGGCGTGCAGCCGACGGCCCCGCTCGCCGACGCGGACGCGTTGTCGGCTCCTGTCGGGGCGTGGACCTATCGCCCTGCCGCGACCGGGGGCGCGCCGACCCGTCCCGCGGGGCTGCCCGCGGCGCGCAACGGTCACGCCGATGACCTCAAGTTGATCAAGGGCATCGGGCCGAAGCTCGAGGCGATGCTCCACGGCCTGGGCTATTTCCACTTCGACCAGATTGCGGGCTGGTCCGAGGCGGAGATCGCCTGGGTCAACGACAATCTCGAGGGCTTCAAGGGCCGCGTGACGCGTGAGGGGTGGGTCGACCAGGCGCGCGGGCTGATGCGCGGCGGCAGCGCATGACCCGCGACGTCGCCCGCGCCCAGGCCCGGCTGGCCGCCATCGTCATCGCCGCGACGATGGTGGGCTGGCTCGGCCTGTCCTTCGCGGGTGGCGCGCTCGGGCTTCCGGTGCGCTTTGCCTTTCTGGTGGATTTCGCGGCGCTGGGGGCGTTTGCCTTCGCGCTGATCGTGCTCGCCCGGGTGTGGCGGGCCGGAAGGGGATAGATGATGCTGGCGGACCAGGACCGGATCTTCACGAACATCTACGGCATGCATGACCGCAGCCTGGCGGGCGCGCGGGCGCGCGGCCACTGGGACGGCACGGCTGACATCCTGGCCAAGGGGCGCGACTGGATCGTCGGCGAGATGAAGACGAGCGGCCTGCGGGGCCGCGGCGGCGCGGGCTTTCCCACCGGGCTCAAATGGTCGTTCATGCCCAAGGAAAGCGACGGGCGGCCGTCCTATCTTGTGGTCAACGCGGACGAATCCGAACCCGGGACCTGCAAGGACCGCGAGATCATGCGCCATGACCCGCACACCCTGGTCGAGGGCTGCCTGATCGCGGGCTTCGCCATGGGCGCGCATGCGGGCTATATCTACATCCGCGGCGAGTTCATCCGCGAGAAGGAGGCGCTCCAGCAGGCGATCGACGAGGCGTATGGCGCGGGCCTGCTCGGCCGCAACGCCTGCGGATCGGGCTGGGATTACGACCTCTACCTCCACCACGGTGCCGGCGCCTATATCTGTGGCGAGGAGACGGCGCTGCTCGAAAGCCTCGAGGGCAAGAAGGGCATGCCCCGCCTGAAGCCGCCCTTCCCGGCCAATACCGGTCTCTACGGCTGTCCCACGACGGTGAACAACGTGGAATCCATCGCCGTGGTACCGACGATCCTGCGGCGCGGGGCGACCTGGTTCGCGGGCTTCGGGCGGCCGAACAACGCGGGGACGAAGCTCTTTGCCATCTCGGGCCATGTCAATCGCCCCTGCGTGGTCGAGGAGGCGATGTCGATCACGCTGCGCGAGCTGATCGACACCCATTGCGGCGGCGTGCGGGGCGGCTGGGGCAACCTCAAGGCGGTGATCCCGGGTGGTGCGTCGGTGCCGCTCCTGCCCGCGCAGGTCTGCGACGATGCGATCATGGATTTCGACTGGCTGCGCGAACAGCGCTCGGGCCTCGGCACCGCCGCGGTGATCGTGATGGACCAGTCCACCGACGTGGTGAAGGCGATCTGGCGGCTGTCGAAGTTCTACAAGCATGAAAGCTGCGGCCAGTGCACGCCCTGCCGCGAGGGGACCGGCTGGATGATGCGCGTCATGGACCGGCTGGTGACGGGCGACGCGGCGGTCGAGGAAATCGACATGCTGCTCGACGTGACCAAGCAGGTGGAGGGGCACACGATCTGCGCGCTCGGCGATGCCGCAGCCTGGCCGATCCAGGGCCTCGTCCGGCATTTCCGCGGCGAGATCGAAGAGCGTATCCAGCGTCGCCGCCTGCGGATCGCCGCGGAATAGGGTGCGCAACCATGAACTGGAAGAACAAGGCGATGCTGTCGCTCCTGATCTGGGCCTTCGTTTTTCCGGGCGTGCTGGTGATCTCGCTCGCGTTCGAGTGGTTGGCGCTCGGTCTGCCGCTCTGGCTCGAGGTGCTGATCTCCACGGCGCTGACGGTACCGCTCATCAGCCTGGTGGCAGCCCCACAGGTGGAACGGGTTATTGCCGCGTCGCGCGACCAGACGGTGGCCGAGCTGAAATTCGACGAGGCGCGCAAGGCGCCCGGACCCGATCCGGTGGAGATTGCCAGCCGATGACCGAAAGGCCCCGCCATCTTGCCCAGCTCAACATCGGCCGCCTCGTCGCGCCCACCGACGACCCGCGGGTGGCGGAATTCATGGCAGCGCTCGACCGCGTCAACGGGCTGGGCAAGCGGATGCCCGGCTTCGTGTGGATGATGGAAGGCTCGGGGGAACCCGGCACCGGCAACACGGACATGAAGCTCGACGGCGACCCGCAATTCGTGTCGAACCTTACGGTGTGGCAGAGCGTCGAGACGCTCGAGGCCTTCGTGTGGAACACCGTGCACCGTCAGTTCTACGAGCGCCGGGCAGAGTGGTTCGAGGTGCTGGGGGCGATGCATTTCGTGATGTGGTGGATCCCCGCGGGCCACCGCCCCAGCCTCGACGAGGGGCGGGCCCGGCTCGCGCACCGCGAGGCCCACGGGGACAGCGACCATGCCTTCGGCTGGGCGCATCTGGCACAGGCGACGCTGTGGCAGAGCCGCGCCTGCGGCTCTGTCTCGGCGGCATAGGGCCATGACCGCATATATCACCGCGGCGCACGGCCCCGCGATCCGGAAGGGGCGTCCATGACCCAGCTGCGCAAGATCCTGATCGACGACATCGAGGTGGAGGTCGATCCCGCCCTCACCCTCCTCCAGGCCTGCGAGCAGGCGGGGGTGGAGATCCCGCGCTTTTGCTACCACGAGCGGCTTTCGATCGCGGGCAATTGCCGGATGTGCCTGGTCGAGGTCGTGGGGGGCCCGCCAAAGCCGACCGCGTCCTGCGCCATGCAGGTCAAGGACCTGCGGCCGGGCCCCAATGGCGAGCCATCGGTCATCAGGACCCGCTCGCCCATGGTGCGCAAGGCGCGGCAGGGGGTGATGGAGTTCCTTCTGATCAACCATCCGCTCGACTGCCCGATCTGCGACCAGGGTGGGGAATGCGACCTGCAGGACCAGGCCATGGCGTTCGGCGTCGATTTCAGCCGCTACCGCGAGCCCAAGCGCGCCGTGGACGACATTGATCTCGGCCCGCTGGTCGAGACGCACATGACGCGCTGCATCTCCTGCACCCGCTGCGTGCGCTTCACGACCGAGGTCGCGGGGATAGCCCAGATGGGCCAGACCGGTCGGGGCGAGGACAGCGAGATCACGAGCTACCTAAACCAGACCCTGAGCTCGGAGCTGCAGGGCAACATCATCGACCTCTGCCCCGTGGGCGCTCTGACCTCCAAGCCCTATGCCT
>JANNOT010000311.1:0-2363 GCA_031399375.1 Paraoceanicella sp. | reverse complement strand
CGGGCCTGGTCCTGCTGCTTCCCCATGGGTATGAGGGCCAGGGGCCGGAGCATTCCTCGGCTCGGCTGGAGCGCTATCTCCAGTCCTGTGCCGAGGATAACTGGATCGTCGCGAACTGCTCGACGCCCGCAAACTATTTCCACATCCTGCGCCGTCAGATCCATCGCAGCTTCCGCAAGCCGCTGATCCTGATCACGCCCAAATCGCTGCTGCGCCACAAGCTCTGCATCTCGACCATGGAGGATCTTGCCTCGGGCTCGTCGTTCCACCGCGTGCTCTGGGACGATGCGCAGAAGGGCAACTCGGCCCACAGCCTCAAGCCCGACGCGGAGATCAAGCGGGTCGTGATGTGTTCGGGCAAGGTCTATTACGACCTGCTCGAGGCGCGCGATGCGCGCGGGATCGAGGATGTCTACCTGATGCGGCTCGAGCAGTTCTATCCGTTCCCCGCGCTGACGCTGACCAAGGAGCTGGCGCGGTTCCCCGGCGCCGACATGGTCTGGTGCCAGGAAGAGCCGAAGAACCAGGGGGCCTGGAGCTTCGTGGAACCCAATCTTGAATGGGTGCTCGGCCGGATCGGCGCGCCGGTGGCGCGGGCACGCTATGTCGGGCGCCGCGCCTCCGCCTCGCCCGCCACGGGCCTTGCGGCCAAGCACAAGGTCGAGCAGGAGGCGCTCGTCTCCGAAGCGCTGACGTTCTGAAAGGACGCAACATGAGCCTCGATGTTCGGGTGCCCACCCTGGGCGAAAGCGTGACGGAGGCGACGGTCGCCACCTGGTTCAAGAAGCCCGGCGACGCGGTCGCGGTCGACGAGATGCTGTGCGAGCTTGAGACCGACAAGGTCACGGTCGAGGTTCCGAGCCCGGCCGCAGGGGTGCTGGCGGAGATCGTCGTGCCCGAGGGGACGACGGTGGGGGTCGATGCGCTTCTCGCCACCATCACCGTCGCAGGCGAGACGGCCGCAGCCCCGCCCGGCGCAGGCGCACCGGCGGCCAAGCCCGGCCCCGCCGCGAAGCCCGCCCCCGCTGTGGCAGCCGCCGCCCCCGCCCCCGCCACGAGCCTGATCCCCGTTCTGGTTCCCGCCCTGGGCGAGAGCGTGTCCGAGGCGACGGTCGCGAGCTGGTTCAAGAAGGTGGGCGACGCCGTGGCCCAGGACGAGATGCTGTGCGAGCTCGAAACCGACAAGGTGTCGGTCGAGGTGCCGAGCCCCGCCGCAGGCGTGCTGGCCGAAATCCTCGTGGCCGAGGGGTCCGTGGTGGCCGCGGGCGGCCAGCTCGGGCGCATCACCGCCGGGGCGGATGCCGTGGGGGCCGCCGCTCCCATCGCTGTCGCGACCGGCGTTGCGCCGCGCGATGTCGAGAATGCCCCGGCGGCCAACAAGCTGATGGCGGAAAAGGGGCTGACCCCGGACCAGATCACGGGATCGGGCCGCGACGGGCGCATCATGAAGGAGGACGTGCTGGCCGCCCCGCCGCCCGCCGCACAGCCCCCCGCACAGGCCCCCGCACCCGCGCCTGCCACCCCGCCGCCATCCGTCGCGGCGCCCCGTGCCCCGGTCGCGGCCACGGATGCGTCGCGCGAGGAGCGGGTGAAGATGACCCGGCTGCGCCAGACCATTGCACGGCGCCTGAAGGATGCGCAGAACACCGCCGCGATGCTCACCACCTATAACGAGGTGGACATGACCGGCGTGATAGACCTGCGCACCGCCTACAAAGACGATTTCGAGAAGAAGCATGGCGTGAAGCTCGGCTTCATGAGCTTTTTCGTGAAGGCCTGCGTGCACGCACTGCACGAGGTGCCCGAGGTCAATGCCGAGATCGACGGCGACGACATCGTCTACAAGAACTACTACCATGTCGGCGTCGCTGTCGGTACGCCCGCGGGGCTGGTCGTCCCGGTCGTGCGCGATGCCGATGCCATGAGCTTCGCGGCCATCGAGAAGAAGATCACCGAGCTCGGCAAGCGCGGGCGGGACGGCAAGCTGTCGATGGCGGAAATGCAGGGCGGAACCTTCACCATTTCCAATGGCGGGGTCTACGGGTCGCTCATGTCCTCGCCGATCCTGAACCCGCCCCAGTCCGGCATTCTGGGCATGCACAAGATCCAGGATCGCCCGGTCGTGGTGGGTGGCGCGATCGTCGTGCGCCCGATGATGTACCTCGCCCTCTCCTATGACCACCGGGTGGTGGACGGAAAGGGTGCGGTGACCTTCCTTGTGCGTGTCAAGGAGGCGCTGGAGGATCCGCGGCGGCTTCTGATGGATCTGTGAGAGGGCCAAGGGATCAGCGGCACAGGCATCCGCCGGGGGCGGTGCCGGGACGCCAGCGGCGTCGGGCGGGTCTGAAACGCGACGGACGGAC
>JANNOT010000308.1:0-1905 GCA_031399375.1 Paraoceanicella sp. | reverse complement strand
TCGAGCTGTTCCCAGAGCTCCGTGCGCACCACGCCGGGGGCAAAGCAGTTGACCGTGATCCGGTGCTCGGCCAGTGCCCGCGCCGCCGCCTGGGTCAGGGCCACCACGGCGAATTTCGACGCGCAGTAATGGGCAAAGAGCGGATAGCCCTGCTTGCCCGCGATGGAGGCCGTGTTGACGATCTTGCCCCCGCCCCCTTGCGCGATCATCTGGCGCGCCGCCTCCTGCGTGCCGATCAGCACGCCCAGGCCGTTCACGTCCATGATGCGCTGCCAGTCGGCCTCCTGTACCTCCATGAACGGGCAGGTCTGGCTGATGCCTGCGTTGTTGAACATGACGTCGAGCCGACCGAAGGCGGTGACGGTCGCCGTCACCATCGCGCGGGTGCTCGCGCGGTCAGCCACGTTCACCTCCACCGCAATGGCGCCGGGCAGGTCGCCCGCGACGCCCTCGGCAGCGGCGAGGTTGAGGTCCGCGACCGCGACCCGCGCGCCATGCGCCGCGAGATCCCTGGCGATCTCCGCCCCGATGCCCCGGCCCGCGCCAGTGACGATGATGGATTTGCCGTCGAGCATGATTGCCCCCCCTACGCCGTGCGGCGCACGTAGATCGCGGCGGCGGCCACGATCACGACGCCCTTGATGATGATCTGAAGCTGGATCGGAAGGCCGAAGAGCAGGACCGCGTTGAAGATCACGACGAGGATCGCCGCCCCGATCAGCCCGCCGATGATGGTCCCGCGCCCGCCCGAGAGCGCGATGCCCCCCATCACGGCCGCGACGATGCTGTCGAGCTCGAACCCGCGCCCCACCCAATTGTCCACGATGCCGACATAGCCCGACAGGATCAGCCCCGCGAGCGCCGCGAGCATGCCGGAGATGACGTAGGCCGACATGGTGATCGCATCGGCATTCATGCCCAGAAGCCGCGCCGTGACGGGGTTGCCCCCGGTGATGTAGACCCGCCGCCCGTAGGCCGAGCGGTGCAGGACCACCCAGAACACCGAAGCGAGCACCCCGAGCACCATGAGGTTGTAGGGGATGCCCGCCAGCGTCTCGGACCCCAGGGTGCGGAAGAACGGCGGCACGTTGCCCGACGGCGCGCCCTGGGTATAGGCGAAGCGCAGGCCCTGGAGCACGATCATGGTGGCGAGCGTGGCGAGAAAGGGCGAGACGTCGCGCTTGGTGATCAGGAGCCCGTTCACCAGCCCCGTCAGCCCCCCGACGGCGAGCGACAGCGCGAGGATCGGCAGCACATCGCCGTCCTGCCCGGAAAACGCGGTCGCCACGACCGCCGCCGTCGCCATCACCGATCCGACGGACAGGTCGAGCCCCCGGCAGATGATGACGAAGGCCTGCCCGATCACGACGATCCCGAGCGGGGCCGCCTGCAGCAGCATGTTGGAGATGTTGCTCGCCCCCAGGAACGCGGGCGACACGATGCCCGAGACGACGATGATGCCCACCAGAAAGAGGTGGATGCCGTAACGGGCGAGCAGGGTGCGAAGCGTCATGGGCTCTCTCCCGGCGCGTGGGGTGGCGATGTCGGTCATCAGAGCACCCTGCGCTTCTCGACATAGACCGACACGGCGAGGATGATGATCAGCCCCTGCACGATCAGCTGGTAATGCGTTGATATGTCGAGAAAGTTCAGGAGGTTGTTGAGAAGCGAGATCAGGTAGGCCCCCACGAGCGTGCCCATCACCCCGCCCTTGCCCCCCGCAAGCATCGTGCCCCCCACGACCACCGGCGTGATGGAGGCCAGGGTATAGTTCACGCCCGTATAGGGCTGGCCCACGCCGAAGCGGCTGACGAGATAGATCGCGGTCAGCCCGGCGCAGACCCCCGAGAACGTGTAGACGAACACGATCACCCGGCTGCGCGGCAGCCCCATCAAGGTGGCCCC
>JANNOT010000298.1:0-2350 GCA_031399375.1 Paraoceanicella sp. | reverse complement strand
CGGGCGGTGCCTTCGGCAGCCTTGACCCGGCCCGACTCGTCCCCCGCGAACCTGCGGGCGTCAGACGAAGTCCGAGCGGGAGATCCCGTAGCGGGCCATCTTCTCGTTCAGCGTGCGGCGGGGGAGGGCGAGGTCCTCCATCACCTCGGCGATCGAGCCGTGATGGCGGCGCAGGGCATTGCGGATCAGCATCCGCTCGAACGCCTCGACATGGTCCTTGAGCGGGCGGGCATCGGCGACCGTCGCCCCGGCCTCCAGTGGCGTGACCGGATCGAGAAGCTCGCTCAAGACCACGGGCCCGCGCTTTGCACGCAGAACGGCACGTTCGGCGAGGTTGCGCAGCTGGCGGATATTGCCGGGCCAGGGAAACTGGAGGAGGGCCGCCGCATCGTCGGCAGTCAGCGCGGGGGGTGCTGCGCCGTGCTCGGTCGCCGCGGTCTGGGCGAAGGCATCGAAGAGCAGCAGCACATCCTCGCCCCGGTCGCGCAGCGGCGGGGAGACGATCTCGATGGCGGCGAGCCGGAAGAAGAGGTCCTTGCGGAACCGCCCCTCGGACACCGCCTCCTCCGCCCGGTCGATGGAGGCGGCGAGCACCCGCGGCCCGTCGGCGCCGCCCAGGTCCTGGAGCGCCTCGAGGAGATGGGGCTGGAGGGCGAGGGGCAGGGCCGTCACCTCGTCGAGAAAGAGGCTGCCCCCCGCCGCCCCCGCCAACCGCTCCTGCAGCGCGGCGATAGGGGCATCCTCGGGCAGGGCGGCGCAATTGAGGGTGACGAACGGTCCCTCGGCCCGGGGTGAGCAGGCATGGAGCACCCGGGCGATGAGCGATTTGCCCGTGCCCGTCTCGCCCTGGACCAGCACGCTTGCCCCCGAGCCGGCCCCGTCGAGCACATCCTCACGCAGGCGGCGGATCGCGGGGCTCTCGCCCAGGATCTGGCGCATCAGGGCCGAGCCGTCGGCGCGCTCGCGCCGAAGCGCGCGGTTCTCCAGCACCAGCCGCCGGGCCTCGGTCGCGCGGCGGACCAGATCGGCGAGCCGGTCGGGATTGAAGGGTTTTTCCAGGAAATCATAGGCGCCGTCGCGCATCGCCTGTACCGCCATGGGCACGTCGCCATGGCCCGTGAGCAGGATCACCGGCAGGTCGCGGTCCCGCTCCACCAGCGCCTGCAGGAGCGCCATCCCGTCCATGCCCGGCATCCGCACGTCGGTCAGCACCACGCCGGGATAATCCGCGCCGATGGCATCGAGCGCCGCACGCGCGCTTTCATGGGGTGCGGGGACGAAGCCCGACAGCTCCAGCCACTGGCTGATGGAGGCCCGCATGTCCGCCTCGTCATCCACGATGGTGACCGGGGTCATTGGGCCGCCCGGGCCGTGGCCGCGACAAGGGCGGGCAGCGACAGCTCGAAGCACGCGCCGCCCTGGGGCGTGTTCCAGGCGGTGAGCTTGCCGCCCAGATCCTCGGCAATGCCCGCCGAGATGGCGAGCCCGAGGCCGAGCCCTTCGCCGGGTTTCTTGGTGGTGTAGAACGGCTCGAAAAGCGCGGCCCGGTCCGCGGGCAGGCCCGGCCCGGTATCCATGACCCGGATCGCGGGCACGGGGCCGGGGACCAGCACGATGTCGATGCGCGGATCCGCGCGGCCCCTGACCGCGTCGAGCGCGTTGCGCAGCAGGTTCACCAGAACCTGCTCGATGCGCACCTGGTCGCCCTCGACGATCACCGCGCTGCCTGGCAGGTCCGTCACCACCTCGACCGCGAGCTGGCCAAGCTGCGGCGCCATGACCGACATCGCGCCCTGGATCGCGTCGCGCAGGTCGAGGGGGACAAGATCGTCCCCCCCCTTGCGGGCGAAGGATTTGAGCTGGCGGGTCAGCGAGGCCATGCGGCCGATCAGGTCGTCGATGCGCTGGATCGAGGTGTTGGCCTCGGTCAGCCGCCCGCGTTCGATCAAAAGCCGCGCGCCCGCGATATAGGTCCGCATGGCGGCGAGCGGCTGGTTCAGCTCGTGGCTGACCGCCGCCGACATCTGGCCGAGCGCCGCAAGCTTGCTCGCCTGTTGCAGGCTCTGCTCCGCCCGCGCCAGCGTCTGCTCGACGCGCCGCCGCTCGACGATCTCGTCCGACAGGCGGCGGTTGAGATCGCGCAACTCGACCGATTCGGCCTTGAGCAGCAGGAACCGCCGCCAGGCGCGCTTGGAATTGATCCAGAAGATCAGAGCGGCGAAAAGCGCGAGCAGCATCACCTCGAACGCGATCACCGCGTTGACCCGCGCCTGCACCTCCTCGAGCGGGGCGAGGTAGTTCAGCGTCCAGCCGCGGAACCCGATCGCGACGTCCCGGCGCACGAAGCTTG
>JANNOT010000410.1:0-4091 GCA_031399375.1 Paraoceanicella sp. | reverse complement strand
GCTTTTACGGCTACCACACCAACCTGAGCCCGCCGGAGCATCGCTGGTAGAAGTCCTTCAGGTATGTCGACTGCACGATCGCCATGTCGTCCGGGCCGTCGATGAACAGATCGTGGTAGAGGTCGTCCATCGAGTACTTCTCGAACTTCGACTTTTCCCAGCGATGCTCCGGCGGGCTCAGGTTGGTGTGGTAGCCGTAAAAGCAGTCGATGAACTGCTTGCCATGGATGTTGCGCTGGTTCTCGGGGCTGCCGTCCCAGAAATGGGTATGGCCGTCGACCACGAAAATTTCCTTGCCTTCCGGTGTCAGGTACATGTTTCACTCCCCCTTTTTGGCTGTCGACAGGGGTGCCGCGCGGTGGCGGCACCCGCGCGTGGCTCAGATGTACTGCATCATCTCGTCCATGTTCCCGAACAGGATCACGGTATTGTCGTCCACCCGGACCATCCGGCCGTAATGGGTCGAGGTGTTGACCTCGAAGGTTTCCGCCGTCATCTCGCGGCCGAGATACTCGCTGATCTCGTCCATCTTGAAGGCGAGCTGACCTTCCCCGTCGATGCGGATCATCGCGGGGGCGTAGGTCACGGTGATCCCGTCCTTCTGGCCCATGAATTCGGCGATGGCGCGCGCCTCGACCGAATCGCTCATGGTGACCCCGCACTGGTGCGAGATCGTCTGCTCGAAGGTGATGTCCTTCATCGCCTTGAAGATGTTCTGCTGGCTGGCGTCGCGTGCGACCGTGCTCATGATGTGATCCCCCTGTTCAGCGGCTGAGCCCGAGCTCGCCGAGGATGTTCCCCAGCCGCTCGACCGAGGTCGCCCGTGCATCGTCGTAGGAAAGCGGCTTGGAATGGGGCTGCGACCAGATCGGGCGCAGCGCGGCCGACGCCTTGTCGGCGAGCGCGCCGTACTTGGCGATCCAGCCCTGGAACAGCGCCTTGTTCGCTGGCCCATGTTCGGGATCGGTCACCAGGAGATAGGCGAGGTCGATCGCGTTCGCGAGATTGCGTTCGTAATCCGCCTCGGCCGCCGAGATCACCGACGGGGTGACGAAATCGGCGTTGGCCGCCGCAACCTGCATCATGAAGCCGGAGCGGAACAGCTCGCCCACGAGCGGCTCGAAGATCAGGTTGATCGCAAGGTACTGCTCGACATAGTCAGGCGCGCCCATGATCGTCTCGATCGCCTCGCGCGTGCCCTGCCAGACCCCGTCCTCGAGCCAGGCCCGCTTGCCCGACTCGTCATCCCAACCCTCGATGTCAATGCCGATCTCGGCAAGGTAGAGGGTGATGTCCTGCGCGAGCCGCAGCTTGTAGGAGCTGTTGGTCAGCGTCGCGTTGTTGATCATCTGGGTGTAGCCATAGCGCTGCGCCTGCATCAGCGACGTGCCGAGGCCGAATTCCGCGTGCTTCCACGCGCCCAGATGGGTCTGGAGGATTTTGACCCACGCCCGGTCGAACGCCGCCGGGGCACCCGCGCGGCGGGCGTTCTGGATCACGCTCTGCACCATCGTCTCGACCTTGGACTGGCGCTGGTAATGGGTGCGCTCCCATTCCTGGTCGGGGGCGCGGAACGCGTGCCAGTTCGACGACTTCGCCGCCGTCGCGCTCTTCACATACGCGCCTTCGCCATTGGGAAAGGAGATGATCCAGTCCTGGATCAGGTACCGCTCCGGATCGGGCTGCACGTCGACCGTGACATCCTCGTAATGGGTCGCGCGCTTGCCCTTGGGATCGAAGTACTTGTACTTGCGGCTGTCAGAGCCCGCGAACACCGCGGCCCCCGCGGCCCCGGACCCGACGGAGCTGGAGATGGCTGGCATGGTTTCCTCCCTTTATGGTTACAGATCAGCCTGCTAGCGTTCGACCCGTCTCAGTGGGCCGAAGAACCGGTAGAGGGCGTGAACCTGTCGAAGAAAATCCGCTCGGGGTCGAAATCCTGCATGAACAGCACGGGTGACAGCGCGTCGATCATCGGCGGCGGGCCGCAGGCATAGACGTCGCCCTGCCCGTCGATACCCAGATCGGCGAGCCGGGTTTTCACCACCTCGTGCACGAAGCCGCGGGCGCCGGACCAGGTCGCATCGTCGTTGGCGTGGCTCAGCACGGGGGTGAACGTGATGTTGCCATGCGCCTCGGTCAGCGCGCGGATCCGGTCGAGATAGAAGAGGTCGGATTGCGTGCGCGCGCCGTAGAAGAAATGCACGGGGCGGTCCTCGCCGCTCGCGATATGGTCGCGCAGGATCGACCAGATCGGCGACATGCCGGAGCCTGCGGCGACCAGGATCAGGGCTCCCTCTCGGTCTTCGCGCCGGAAGCAGCTTCCGAAGGGTCCGCGGACGGTGACCCCGGCCCCGACGTCGATGCCGCCGCCGTCAAGCTCGCCGCTGAAGCGTCCTTCGGGGTATTTCTTGATGATGAACTGGAACTTCTGGGTTTGCTCTGGCGTATTTGCCATGGAAAACGAGCGCGTAATCGTCTCCCCCGTTTTCGTGGTGACTGTGATGTCGGCATATTGGCCCGCCCAGAACTTCATCGGCGCGGTCAGCGCAATCTCGATGGCGCGGATGTCGTGGGTCAGCCGCTCGATGCCGGTGATGCGTCCCTGATATTCCTTCACGGCGATGGATTTCGACAGGACCTCCTCGTCGAAATTCAGAAGCTCCACTTCCATGTCCGAATAGGCGATGGTCCGGCAGAGCAGGATGCTGCCCTGGTCGCGTTCACTGTCGCTGAGCGCAAAGGTGGAATACTTCAGAAGGTCGATCTCACCCTCGACAAGATTGCATTTGCAGGCGGAGCATTGCCCCTCCTTGCAGCCATGGGGCAGCGAGATGCCCTGGCGGAATGCGGCGTTCAGGACGGTCTCGCCCTCCTCGACCTCGAACTCCACGCCGACCGGGTTGAGCCTGACCGTGAACACGTCCGTCATCGACACCTCCATGGAAGAGGGGGGGCAGGCGGACCCGCCCCCCGGCATCAGGTCAGTGGCAGGGATTGATCGTGAACCCCGCGCGGTAATCGGCGAGGTGCGCCTCGCGCGCCTCGGGCGACATGGCGCGCAGCGCGTTGAGCGGCGAGCCGAGGGTGTGGCCACGCACGTCGTCGAGCGTCCACATCTCCTTGTCGTCAAAGCGCAGGTGCGGCTGGGGGATCAGGGTCTTGCCGTCGGGGCGGACGAAGTTCAGGTCCACGATGGCATCGGCCAGGTCCCAGCCGTCATAGAGCGTCTCCCACTCGCGCTTGCCGCTGAAGCGGCCCATCGCGGGCGTCGGGCGCCCCTCGTACTCGTCCGAGAACGCGACGGTCGCGGTCCAGCGGTCGATCTCATGCGCGAAGGTGTGAAGCTTCCCGTCGATCTCGCCCACCACCATGTCCTCGCGGATCAGGCAGGGAACGAGGCAGGACCAGCAGCGGTGCGGGTAGACATAGCCCACGTCGCTGTTGAACGTGATGACCGTGTTGCCCTTGTGGCTGAGCTTTGCGTACCACTTCCAGAACTCGCCGAACTCGGCGTACCAGCCGGGATACTTGGACTCGAACCAGTCGAAGTCGCGCTCGGTCTGCGCCTCAATCCGCCAGAAGTTCACCGGCCAGCCGACCGCGAAGAACTGCGCGACCTTGTGGACGTAGTTCTTCTTGGTGATGCGGTTCCAGGCCGCCTGCACGTCGTCATGGTGGATCTTGATGCCGTACTTCTCGAGCGGCAGCATGTAGGTGCGGTAGTAATCCTCGTAGATCCACCGGTGCCACATTTCCGCGTAGGATTCCTTGTCCTTGTCGCGGTTCGTGGTGCCGTATTCGATGAAGGTTCCGATCGCGGCATCCACGATGGCGTGGTTCTGCCAGAACGAATACTTCATGTCCCGCTCGATCAGCAGGTGGTTGTCGGGGTCCTTCAGCGTGGCCATCAGCAGGGAATGGCCGTTGCCGATGTGCCGGCTCTCGTCGGACTGCACGCTCAGGAACACGGTGGGCAGCGCATAGTCGCCGTTGCGCGCGGCCTCGGACGGCATGGCGACGAAGAGCGTGTTGGTGAACGCCGTCTCGGCCACGATCGTCAGGTAGATATTGGCCGAGGTGATGGCGTC
>JANNOT010000225.1:0-3210 GCA_031399375.1 Paraoceanicella sp. | reverse complement strand
CCCTCGAGGCGATCGGGGCCGAGCGGCCGGAGCTGCGGTTGCAGATCTTCGCCTCGGACATTGACCCGGACGCGGTCGAGACGGCGCGGACGGGGTTTTATTCGGACGCGGCGATCGCCGCGCTGACGCCCGAGCGGCGCGAGCGGTTCTTCCTGCGCGAGGAAAACGGCTACCGGGTCGCCGCGTCCCTGCGCGCGGCGATCGTGTTCACGGTGCAGAACGTCCTGCTCGACCCGCCCTTTGCCCGCATCGACCTCGTGTCATGCCGCAACCTGATGATCTACCTGTCGCCCGAGGCGCAGTCGCGGGCAATCGCCATTTTCCACTTCTCGCTGCGCCCGGGCGGGCTCCTCCTGCTCGGCACCTCGGAGACGGCGGGCGACATCGAGGGGCGGTTCGAGGTGGTGGCCAAGCGCGAGCGGCTCTACCGGCGCATCGGCAAGAACCGCCCGTCCGAAATCGGCTTTCTCGCCTGGGCTGCGGAGCCGTCGGCGGGGCCGCTGCGGCTCGCGGCCGCGCCTGCCCCCCCGCGGGAGGCGGCGCTGGCCGAGCTCTGCCGCAGGAGCCTTCTCGACCGGTTCGCCCCGGCGGCGATCCTCGTGAACGCGACCCATGAAAGCCTTTACGCGATGGGTCCGGTGACGAGATACCTGGGCGTGCCGACCGGGCCGCCGACCCATGACGTGCTCGCCATGGCGGGGCCGGCCCTGCGCGCCCGCCTGCGCACAGCACTCGACGACGCGGCCCGGACGGGTGCGCGGGTCCGCGTCGACGGGCGTCGCGGCGGTCAGGCGCCCTTCGCGCTCGATGTCGAGCCGCTCGTCCATGACGGCGAGCGGGTGTTTCTCGTGGCCTTCGTCGATCTTCAGGCGGCACCGTCGGCCGAGGCCCGCCCGGACGGCGATCCCGAACGCACGCGCCTGCTAGAGCGCGAGCTGGAGGCGACGCGCGCCGAGCTCGAGGGGGCGGTCCGCAGCCTGGAACAGGCGGTCGAGGAGCAGAAGGCGATCACCGAGGAGACGCTGTCGGTCAGCGAGGAGTATCAGTCCACCAACGAGGAACTGATGACCTCGAAGGAAGAGCTCCAGTCGCTGAACGAAGAACTGACCGCGCTCAACAGCCAGCTTCAGGAAACGCTGGAACGGCAGCGCACGACGGCGAACGATCTGCAGAACGTGCTCTACAGCACGGACATGGCGACGCTTTTCCTCGACGCGGATCTGAAGATCCGCTTCTTTACCCCCGCCACGCGGTCGCTCTTTGCCATGATCCCCGCCGATGTCGGGCGCCCGCTATCCGATCTCAGCCCGCTGGCGAGCGACGACGCGCTGCCCGGCGACGCCGCCCGGGTGCTCGTCACCCTCGCCACGGTGGAGCGCGAGGTCGAGACCCGCGACGGGTCGGCCTATCTGCGCCGGGTCCTGCCCTACCGCACCCATGACGGGCAGGTCGCGGGGGTCGTGATCACCTTCGTCGACATCACCGCGCAGCGCCGCACCGCCGCGGCACTCGACGCCGCAAGGCTGGAGGCGGAGCGGGCGAGTGCCGCGAAATCGCGGTTTCTCGCGGCCGCGAGCCACGACCTGCGCCAGCCGCTCCAGAGCCTTGCGCTTCTGTCCGGCCTGCTGATGCGCAGCGTCACGGGCGAGCCGCCGCAGCGGCTGCTCGGCAGGCTCGACGAGATGCTCGACACGATGACGGGCATGCTCGACACCCTGCTCGACATCAACCGGATCGAGGCCGGCACGGTGGAACCCGCGCCGGTCGCCCTGGCGGTGGACACGCTCTTCGGGCCGTTGCGCGACGGGTTCGTTCTGCCGGCCGAGGCGCAGGGCACCCGGCTGACCGTGATGCCCAGCCGCGCCACGATCCAGAGCGACCCGGCGCTCTTGACCCAGATGCTGCGCAATCTCCTGTCGAATGCGTTGAAGTTCACCACGGGGGGCCGGGTCCTGCTGGGCTGCCGCCGCCAGGGGTCGAACCTGCGCATCGAGGTCTGGGATACCGGCGTCGGCATCGCCGAGGAACATCTCGACACGATCTTCGAGGCGTATCGCCAGGTGGCCGCCCCGGCACGGCGCGACACGCGCAGCCTCGGGCTCGGCCTCGGCCTCTCGATCGTGCACCGCATCGGCCTGCTGCTCGGGCATGCCGTGGGCGTGCGGTCCTGGCCGGGGCGGGGATCGGTGTTCTGGGTCACCGTCCCCCTCGCCCCGGCCACCGCGGCGGTTGTTCCCGGCCCCGCCCAGACCACGGCACGCGGTCCGCGCAACCGGACCGGGCGGCTTCTGGTGATCGAGGATGACGCCGTGCTGCGCGAGCTCTTCACCCGCATGCTCACGGACGAGGGGCACGATGTCGTGGCGGTCCGCGACGGTGCGGCGGCCGTCGACCGGGTCGATCGCGGGGGGTTCCGCCCGAACGTGATCATCGCGGATTTCAACCTGCCGGGTGGCATGACCGGGCTCGATGCATCCGTGGCGCTCTGCCGCAGGTCGGGCCATCCGGTCGGGGTCATCATCGTGTCGGGCGACATCACGACCCGGACGCTGCGCGAGATCGGGCGACGCGGGTTCCTGTTGCTGCGAAAACCGGTGAAGCCGCTGATCCTGACGGAGGCCATCGGCCGGTATCTCGGCGCAGCCGAGGGCCCGCCCGATCTGGTGGCCACGGTGCACGTGGTGGATGACGACCAGCGCACGCTCGACATCCTCGCGGCGGTCATCGTCGATGGTGGTCATGCCGTGGTCTGTCACACGAGCGCGGAAGCCTATCTTGCCGCCCCGCGCACCGAGGGGCCGGTCTGCCTCGTCCTAGACGCCTACCTGCCGGGGATGAGCGGGCTCGACCTCCAGCGCAGGCTCGCCGCCGGCGGGCAGGGGCCACCGGTGATCATGATCACGGGCAAGAGCGACGTGGGGATCGCGGTGGAGGCGATGCGTGCGGGGGCGGTCGATTTCATCGAGAAGCCGGTCGGCCGCGACGCCCTCTTGGCCAGCATCGCCCGCGCGGTCGATACGGCCGAGGACAGCGAGCGGCGGACGGAAGAACGCGAGACAGCCCGCCGCCTGGTCGCGTCGCTGACCCCGCGCCAGCGCCAGGTGCTCGACCTCGTGCTCGCAGGTCATCCCAGCAAGAACATCGCGGCCGATCTCGGCCTCAGCCAGCGGACGGTCGAAAACCACCGCGCCGCGATCATGCGCCGGATGG
>JANNOT010000201.1:0-9928 GCA_031399375.1 Paraoceanicella sp. | reverse complement strand
CCTTGCCGGGCTTCACGCCCGCGTCGATCCAGCCCCGCTCGAAGAACGGCGCCGCGATCTCGGCCATGCGCGGCGAGAAGCTGCCATAGGCGTCCAGCACCGTCGCCTTCGCCTCGTCCCAGGGGATCAGGCGGTCCTCGCGTTCGGGCAGAGGGGCGTTGCGGTCCCAGAATTCGAGCTTCTCAAGTCCGAACCACTTCGCCTTCAGCGCGTAGTAGCGGTGCGACAGGCGGGGATAGGCCGCGACGACCGCGTCCCGCAGGGCCTGGACCACTTCGGGCTCGACATGGTTGGACAGATGGCGTCCGGTCTGGGGGGTGGGCAGCTTGCGCCAGCGGTCCTCGATCTCCTTTTCCTTGGCCAGCGTGTTGGTGATGCGGGCAAAGAGCGGCTGGCGGGCGACGAACGTGCGCGCCAGCGCCTCGCCCCCCGCCTGGCGCTTGGCACGATCGGTGTTGGACATCAGGTCGAGCGTCGCCTCGAGCCCCAAAGTCTCGCCCCCCACGTCGAAGGTCAGGCCCGCCATCGTTTCGTCGAAGAGCCGGTTCCACGCGGCCGCGCCCACCACGGACTGGTCGTGCAGGAACTTTTCCAGCTCGTCGGACAGCTGGTAGGGCTTGAACGCGCGCATCCGGTCGATCACGGGGCGGTAGCGGGCAAAGTCGGGGGCATCGGCATACCAGGCATCCAGCACCGCATCCTCGACCCGGTTCATCTCGAGCGAGAAGAACACCATCGGGGTTGCGAAATCCGTGAGCTTGCCCTGCATGTCGGAATAGAACTTCGCCCGTCCGGGATCGGTCGTGTTCTGGTAGTAGCGCAGTCCCGCAAAGCTCATCAGCCGGCCAGAGGTCTGCTGGATCGCCTCGTAGCGCGCGATGCAGGCAGCCATCGCGTCCGCCGTCCTGGACGCAAGTTGTCCTTCGTATTCCGCCGCGAAGGCCGCCATCTCGTCCTTGACCCGCGCGAGATCGGCGGAAAGCCGGGGGTCATCCTCGCCCGCATAGAGATCCTCGAGCTTCCATTCGGGCAGCGGGCCGAAGGCGGCGCCCCCGTCGGGCTCGGCGCGGTCGTGGATCGGGTGGGTCATGGGCGGCTCCTCCGGGGCGTGCATTGGGGCGATATAGCGGGTTCGCGGCGCATTTGCACCCCCGCGACCCCTTTCCCTTGCGCCGGGCGGGGGCGCGTCTATAACGGCGCCGATCCGCCCCGATGGGTGTCCTGTCCCCCGGCCGCGCCCCGCTGCGGCCGGCCAGTCCGAGCGAGCCGATGCCAAAGAGAACCGATATCCGTTCGATCCTGATCATCGGTGCCGGTCCCATCGTGATCGGCCAGGCCTGCGAGTTCGACTATTCCGGCGCCCAGGCCTGCAAGGCGCTGCGCGAGGAAGGCTACCGGGTCATCCTGGTCAATTCCAACCCCGCCACCATCATGACCGACCCCGGCATGGCGGACGCGACCTATATCGAGCCGATCACGCCTGAGATCGTGGCGAAGATAATCGAGCGCGAGCGTCCCGACGCGCTTCTGCCCACCATGGGCGGGCAGACCGGGCTCAACACCGCGCTCGCACTCGACGACATGGGGGTGCTCGCGCAGTTCGGGGTCGAGCTGATCGGGGCGAAGCGCGCGGCGATCGAGATGGCCGAGGATCGCAAGCTGTTTCGCGAGGCGATGACCCGCATCGGGCTGGAGAACCCAAAGGCCACGATCGCCACGACGATCGAGGAATGCCTCGCCGCCATCGAGCATGTCGGTCTGCCCGCGATCATCCGCCCCGCCTTCACCCTCGGCGGCACCGGCGGGGGCGTGGCCTATAACCGCGAGGATTTCGAGGCGATCTGCCGGTCCGGCCTCGACGCGTCGCCCGTCAGCCAGATCCTGATCGATGAGTCCCTGCTTGGCTGGAAGGAATTCGAGATGGAGGTGGTGCGCGATGTCGCCGACAACGCCATCATCGTCTGCGCCATCGAGAACGTGGACCCCATGGGCGTGCATACCGGCGACAGCATCACCGTCGCCCCGACCCTGACCCTGACGGACAAGGAATATCAGGTGATGCGCAATGCCTCGATCGCGGTCCTGCGCGAGATCGGGGTGGAGACAGGCGGGTCGAACGTCCAGTTCGCTGTCCACCCTGCAACGGGACGCATGGTGGTGATCGAGATGAACCCGCGGGTGTCGCGGTCCTCGGCGCTCGCGTCCAAGGCGACGGGCTTTCCGATCGCCAAGGTCGCGGCGAAGCTCGCCGTCGGCTACACGCTCGACGAGCTTGACAACGACATCACCAAGGTGACGCCCGCCTCGTTCGAGCCCGCCATCGACTATGTGGTGACGAAGATCCCGCGATTTGCCTTCGAGAAGTTTCCCGGTGCGAAGGCGGAGCTGACGACCGCGATGAAATCGGTGGGCGAGGCCATGGCCATCGGACGGTCGTTCCACGAAAGCGTGCAGAAGGCGCTGTGCAGTCTGGAAACCGGACTGACGGGCTTCGACGAGATCGAGATCCCCGGCGAGAACCGCCGCACCGCTCTGACTGCCGCGCTGTCGAAGGCGACGCCCGACCGTCTGCGCCTGACCGCCCAGGCGATGCGCGAGGGGCTGAGCCTCGACGACATCGCCGCAGCGACCGCTTATGACCCGTGGTTTCTCGCCCGCATCGGCGAGATCGTGGCAGAGGAGGCGCAGGTCCGCGCCCACGGTCTGCCGCATGATGCAAGGGGCGTGCGGCGGCTGAAAATGATGGGGTTTTCCGACGCCCGGCTGGCCAAGCTGACCGGCCAGACCGAGACGGATGTGCGCCACACCCGCACCGACCTGGGCGTCGTCGCGGTCTACAAGCGCATCGACACCTGTGCGGCGGAGTTCGAGGCACAGACCCCCTACATGTATTCGACCTACGAGGCCGACGCGATGGGCGAGGTCGAATGCGAGGCCCGCCCCTCGACCGCGAAGAAGGTGGTGATCCTGGGCGGCGGTCCGAACCGGATCGGGCAGGGGATCGAGTTCGACTATTGCTGCTGCCATGCCTGCTACGCCCTGACGGCCGCGGGATACGAGACCATCATGGTCAACTGCAACCCCGAGACGGTCTCGACGGATTACGACACGTCGGACCGGCTCTATTTCGAGCCGCTGACCATCGAGCATGTGCTCGAAATCCTGCGGGTGGAAATGTCGGCCGGCACGCTCCACGGCGTGATCGTGCAGTTCGGCGGCCAGACGCCCCTGAAGCTCGCCCGCGCGCTGGAAGCCGAGGGGATTCCGATCCTCGGCACCTCGCCCGACGCGATCGACCTCGCCGAGGACCGCGAGCGGTTCCAGCAGGTGCTCCATACCCTCGGCCTGCGCCAGCCGCGCAACGGCATCGCGCGCTCGACGCCCGAGGCGTTCGCGGTGACGCGCGAGATCGGCTATCCGGTCGTGATCCGCCCGTCCTATGTGCTGGGCGGCCGGGCTATGGAGATCGTGCGCGAGGATGCCCAGCTTGAGCGCTACATGCGCGAGGCGGTCGTGGTGTCGGGGACGAGCCCGGTGCTGATCGACAGCTACCTGTCGGGCGCGGTCGAGGTTGACGTCGATGCGCTTTGCGACGGCACGGACGTCCACGTGGCGGGCGTGATGGAGCATATCGAGGAGGCGGGGGTGCATTCCGGCGACAGCGCCTGTTCGCTGCCGCCCTACAGCCTGTCGCCCGAGACGATCGCGGAGCTGACGCGCCAGACCGCGGCGCTGGCCCTGGGGCTGAAGGTCGTGGGCCTGATGAACGTGCAGTTCGCGATCCAGGACGGCGTGATCTACGTGCTCGAGGTCAACCCCCGCGCCTCGCGCACCGTGCCGTTCGTGGCCAAGGCGACGGACAGCGCGATCGCGTCCATCGCCGCGCGGATCATGGCGGGCGAGAAGCTTTCGGCGTTTCCGTTCCGCCCGGCCTATCCGGCGGGCGCGGGTCCCGACGACACCCTGCCCTATGCCGACCCCATGACGCTGGCCGATCCCCAGATGCCCTGGTTCTCGGTCAAGGAGGCTGTGCTGCCCTTTGCCCGCTTTCCCGGCGTCGATACGCTGCTCGGCCCCGAGATGCGCTCGACGGGCGAGGTGATGGGCTGGGACCGGACGTTTCCGCGCGCGTTCCTCAAGGCGCAACTGGGCGCGGGGGTCAAGCTGCCAGACGGGGGGACGGTCTTCGTGTCGGTCAAGGACAGCGACAAGGGGCCGGCCATCCTCGAGGCGGCAGGGGTGCTCGCGGGGCTGGGCTTTTCCATCCTGGCGACCGGGGGTACCGCGTCCTTCCTCGCGGATCACGGGATCGCGGCAGAGCGGGTGAACAAGGTCTACGAGGGGCGGCCCAACATCGTGGACCGCATGAAGGACGGCAAGGTCGCGCTGGTGTTCAACACCACCGATGGCGCGCAGTCTGTGTCGGATTCCAAGGGCATCCGCGCCCATGCGCTGAGCGCGCGGATCCCCTATTACACCACCGCCGCCGGGGCCCGCGCCGCGGCACGCGCGATCGAGGACCAGCGCAAGGGCGGGCTCGGCGTCCGCCCGATCCAGGACAGCGCGGCCTGAGCGTTCAGGTCAGCACGTCCGCCGAGGTGAAGAGCGTCGCCGTGATCCCGTAGAGATCCACCGTGCCGCCATGGCCGGTGACGGTGATGAACCCCGTGCCCGCGGCGACGCTGAGGTCGGCGAAGGTCTTGCCGAAGGCCGCGATGTCGATCTTGTCGATCCCGTCCTCGAACTTCTCGATCCTGTCCTTTATCGTGCCGGAGCCGAAGACGAAGATGTCTGCGCCCGCGCCCCCCGTGGCCTTGTCGCCATGGCCGCCGAGATGGATCCGGTCGATGCCGGCCCCGCCGAGGAGCGTATCCGCGCCGTTGCCGCCGACGAGGGTGTCGTTGCCGTCGCCGCCATCGAGCGTGTCGGTCCCGTCGCCCCCATTCAGCACGTCATCTCCGGTGCCGCCGAAGAGCTTGTCGGCATCCGCTGCGCCATGAAGGGTGTCATTGCCCGCATCGCCATTCAGCGTGTCGGCCCCTTCGTCGCCCAGGAGATAGTCCGTGTCGTTGCCGCCCGACAGCTTGTCCGCCCCCTCGCCGCCATAGAGGGTGTCCATGCCGTCACCGCCGAGCAGGCTGTCATTGCCGATGCCGCCCCGCAGCGCATCGGTCCCGGCGCCGCCCGACAGGATGTCGTTGCCTGCGCCGCCGATCAGCTCGTCCGTGTCAGCCTCGCCATCCAGCATGTCGTTGCCATCGCCCCCGACGATGTAGTCGGTGCCCGCGCCGCCATAGATCTTGTCGTTGCCCGCCTCGCCGTTCAGAGTGTCGCTGCCATCATCGCCATAGATGGTGTCACCGTCGGCGCCGCCGTAGATGAGGTCGTCCCCGAGCCCGCCCTGGATCTTGTCGGCACCCAGCCCGCCATGGAGCGTGTCCATGCCGCCGTCGCCGTGGATGATGTCCGCATCCTCGTCGCCCCTCAGCGTGTCGTTGCCCTCGCCCCCTTTGAGCGTGTCGATCCCCTTGCCGCCCGAGATGGTGTCGCTGCCCGCCATCCCTTCCAGCAGGTTCTTGCCGACATTGCCGAGGATGGTGTCGTCGTTCGACCCGCCCTTCGCGTTCTCGATCAGCGAGCCGATGTTGCCGCCGAACAGGAGCGCGTTGAACACATGGCCGCGCGCGTACTTGCCCGACCCGAGCAGGACCTGCTGGAACGTGCCGTCGATGTCGAGGTCGCTGTACCCGCCTGGGGTAAGGTCGATGGACAGCTTCGTGGTGTAGTTCGACAGGTCGTAGGTGTCGGTCCCCTTGCCGTCCCAGATGGTGCGGAACACGCGGTTGGCCCCCGGCGTGCCCGTGCCGACGCCGTTCACCGACATCTCGCCCGTCGCGGTGGAAAAGGTATAGACCGTGTTGGTCGCGTTGGTGGTGGTATCCGCGCCATACATCGTCTGGATCGCGGCGATGTCGTACATCATCAGGCTCTGGGCGTAGCCGAACCCTTCGTTGGTGTAGCCGTTCGCATTGCCGCCGACGTAGGAGCGGTAGGTCATCACCGAGTATTCCATCGAGTCGAGGGCTGTGGGCATTGCGACATTGCCCGCCCCGCCCCCCTCGTGCCCGTGCTTGAGCCCGAGCGCGTGGCCGATCTCATGCAGGAAGGTGTGGTAGGCGTAGTTGCCCAGGGTCGGCGTGGCGTAGATCGGGGTCTGGGACCAGGACGGCGTGCCGTTGTGGAACCACACGTCGCCGCCGACGGGATTGGCATTGGGCAGGTAGGCATAGGCGGTGTTGGGGTTGTCGCTCAGCGCGAACCGCATGTCCGCGCTGCCCTGGTCGGCCCCGGTCCTTTCGCTGAAGGTCAGACCCGACACGGCCGCGAACTGGACGAGAGAGGCGCGCGTGACGGCCTGCTGGGTCGCGTTGAAAACACCGAAATCGTTGGTGGGCGCGCTGTCGCCGTAGCCGGTGCCGAAATCCGCGGCAGCGTCCGGAAACGAGAAGCTGAGGGCCGAGACCTTCCATTTGACGCCCGACAGCAAGCCGTCCACGCCCGAGCCCATCTTGCTCGCCGTCTGGACGGCCGAGACCCCGAGCTGCTCCTGCCGCCACTGCGATATGCCGGGCGCTGACGCCGCGCAGCCCGGGCAGTGGCATGCAAGATAGCCGTCCACATGCGAAATGTCGTACACGACCTGTGCCAAGATCCCCTCCGCCTTAACCCCGCGGAGAGAAAAGCAGCCGGAGCTTACCCAAACCTTGCCATTGGGCGATCGAGCGGCCGGAAAATTAAGAAGGGTTAAGGCGCCCGGTCAGACGAAGAGACCGGCATTGTTCGCAAGGATGATGCGCAGCGCATAGATCGCGAGCAGCGCGATCAGGGGGGCAAGGTCGATCCCCCCCATCTGCGGCAGGACCGACCGGATGCGGCCATAGACCGGCTCGAGCATCCGGTTGAGCCCGTACCAGATCTGCGACACCAGGGGCTGGCGGACGTTGAGCACCTGAAAATTCAGCAGCCAGCTCATGATCACATGGGCGAGGATGATGAACCACGCCACGTCGAGGATAAGCAGCAGGATCTGGAGGATCGAGGTCATGGGACATCCCCGGGGGCGGCGCGTTTCGGCTGCGGCACGGCTTGCCGCAAATCCGCCGCAACTGCAAGCGTGGCGCTTAAGCCTCTGGTGACGGGGCGCGCCTACGATCGTCGTCATCCACGCATCCGAGGTCGGCGCGCCACGCGCGGCCCGTGCAGAAGGCAGATCGAGATGTTGCAGTCCTGGGGAATCGCGCGCCGCGTCTATTCCGGTTTTTTCATCGGTCTCGTGCTGATCGCCCTGCTCGGCGCGGTCAGCTACCGCGCGGCCAGCAGCCTGTCCACGATCTTCAAGGACTATCAGAACAGGGTGCGCCAGTCGGTGCTGGTGAGCGATCTGCGCGAGGATGCGTTCCAGGTCGTGCAGGGCACGCTCGCCTTCCGCCAGAGCGGGAACGTCGCCGACGCCGACATGGCCCGCCAGAACATCGCCGAGATCCTCGAGCTGCGGCCCGAGCTGGAGGAGGTGTTCCCGGTCGGCCACCCGTCGCGCGACGCGCTCCTGGGCACGGTCGCCCTCGTCGCGACCTATGCCGCGCGGCTTGAGGAGGGGGTCGCGGCCCGCCTCGCCTTCGACAGCCTGGTCAAGGAGGTGCGTGCGACAGGCCTCGCGGCGCGCGAGGAGGTGTCCCGGATGCGTGTGCGCGCCCAGGCGATGGGCGACACGGTAACGCTTGCGGCCGTCGGCCCGATCCTGGAGGAACTGATGATCGGGCGGCTCAACTTCGAGCGTTTCGTCAGCAATTCCGAGGCTGCGTTCTATGCCGAGGCCGAGGCGAACCTCGAAAAGACGATGGTGGATCTCAAGGCGTTCGACCGCTTCGGCATGGACAAGGAGATCGTGGCCGCCGCCCGGACAGGGCAGCAGGCGACGGCCGCCTATCTCGAGATGATCGGACGGGCCCGCGTCCTCGTGGACCAGCGCTTCGCGGTGGCGAAGATCATCTTCCAGGACCTCGCCCCCGCGATCGAGGAGGGGTTCGATGGCGCCTACCAGACCCTTGCCGACAGCCAGACTGCACTAGGCGACGAGGGGCGTCTGGTGACGGCGCAAACCGAACAGCGCGTGGTCATGCTTGCAGGGCTCGCGCTGCTCCTCGCCACCGGGGCGGCATTCGTCGTCGGGCGCTGGATTGCACGGTCGGTGATGGCGATGGCCGCGCGCACCGAGGATCTGGCGCAGGGCGATCTCGACAGCCCCATCGAGGGCACCGCCCATGCCCATGAGCTGGGGGCGATGGCCCGCGCGCTCGAGGTGTTTCGCGACAATGCGAGGCGTGTGCGCCAGCTCGACGCCGACAAGGCGGCCGAGGAGGAGCGCCTGCGCGCCGCCCGGGCCGCGATGATGCAGGAGCTCCAGGCCTCGTTCGGCCGGGCCGTGGATGCCGCCGTCGCGGGCGATTTTTCGCGGCGGATCGACGCGAACTTCCCCGACCGCGAGCTGAACGACCTCGCGACCGGTGTGAACACCCTGCTCGGCACGGTCGAATCGGGCCTGGTCGAAACGGGCCGCGTCGTCTCGCGCCTCGCCGAGGGGGACCTGACCGAAGGGATGCGCGGAACCTTCGCCGGTGCGTTCGCCGAGCTTCAGCGCAACATGAACGACGCGGTCCGCCGCCTTGCCGACCTGATCGCCAGCATCTCGTCCGCGAGCCACGAGGTCGGGAGCCGCACGGGCGAGATCACCTCGGTCGCAACCAACCTCGCCCGCCGGGCCGAGGCCCAGGCCGCGTCGCTCGAGCAGACGGCGGCGGCGATCGAGGAGATGTCCGCCACCATCCGCGCCAATGCCGACAATGCGCGCCGGGCGTCGGACAAGACCAAGGACGCCCAAGGCAAGGCGATGCGTGGCCAGGATGTGGCGGCCAGCGCGGTCCGGGCGATGGGCGAAATCGAGCAGAGCTCGACCAAGATCTCGGACATCATCGCGGTGATCGATTCGATCGCCTTCCAGACCAACCTGCTGGCGTTGAACGCCGCCGTCGAGGCGGCCCGGGCCGGCGATGCCGGCAAGGGGTTCGCCGTCGTCGCCTCCGAAGTGCGGACGCTGGCCCAGCGGTCCTCCGAGGCCGCGCGAGACATCAAGGCGCTGATCTCCCAAAGCTCCACCAAGGTCGTGGACGGCGTGGCCCTAGTCCATGCCAGCGGGGAGGCGTTGCGCGAGCTCTACGGCGCGGTCGAGGAGGTGTCGCAGATGGTGTCGGACATTTCGTCCGCCAGCACCGAACAGGCAAGCACGATGACCGAGATATCGTCCTCGGTTTCCGAGATGGACCGGATCACCCAGGCCAATACCGGGCTCGCCGACCAGAGCGCGTCGGCTGCCCAGGTCCTCGGCAGCCAGGCAGACCGGCTCGCGGACCTCGTGCGCACGTTCCGGGTCGGTCCCGTCGCAGACCCCACCCGCCGCGCGGCCTGACATCCGCCGCGCGCCTTGACAGGACCGGGGGCCGCGCCTAAGCGTGGCCTTCGGATCGGGGTCGTAGCTCAGTTGGTAGAGCGTCGCGTTCGCAATGCGAAGGTCAGGGGTTCGACTCCCCTCGGCTCCACCAATCCGCACTTCGACGTTGAAATTCCGGCTAACACCTTGAATGGAAACGCCATTTCAGGTGTTCGATAGCCACTTGTGCCGGAGTATCGCAAGGGCTCCGTGAAGGCCAGTCTCAGGACGGCCTGACGCATGGCTGACCTGCCCCCCGGAAGCTCCCTCAGTCTGATGTAGAGTCTGCCCAACCTGAAGGAGCAGACGACATGAGGAAAAGCCGTTTCACCGAAGCGCAGATTATCGGGATGATCAAAGAGCAGGAGGCTGGTTTGCCGACGG
>JANNOT010000197.1:0-2401 GCA_031399375.1 Paraoceanicella sp. | reverse complement strand
GCTTGCCGGGTCTGCCATGGGACGCGCGGCCCTAGGCCCCGCGCGTGAGCGTAAGGAAGAGCCGCCGGAACGCGAACAGCACGCCGCCATCGGGCTGACGGGGATAGGCTTCCTCGAGCGCAGCGTCGTACGCCGCGAGGAACGTCGGCACCTCGCCGGGTGTAAGGCGGCCGAGGATCGGGCGCGCGGCGGTCGACTGGGTGAAGAGGCGGACGGGATGGCCTGCCCCTACCGGGGCGAGATGCTGGAGATACGTCGTCTCCCACAGATCGACCCGGCCGAGCGGGGCAAGCGCGTCATGGTAGACCTCGGGCGCCGCCACCTGCGGCGGGGGTGCCGCGAACCGCCCGGGCCAGAGCGCCATGGCCGTCGCATGGAGCAGCCGGTGCGACGGTGCCTCGCCCTGGCGGGGCATCTGGACCGCGAGCACCCCGCCCGGGGCGAGCATCCCTGCGAGCCGTGGCAGCAGCGTTGCATGGTCGGGCAGCCAGTGCAGGGCGGCGTTGGAAAAGATCAGGGCAGGCGGCGTCTCGGCCTGCCAGCACGCGATGTCGGCGGAGACGAGGGCATCGTAGCTGCCGCCCAGATCCGCCTCGGCCAGCATCGTGTCGGATGCGTCGAGCCCGACCAGGAGCCGTCCCGGGAACCGCGCCCGCAGCAGCAGCGCAACCGTCCCCGGGCCACAGCCCAGATCCACCAGATCCCCGTCCGGAAGGGTGCCGACCACGGCCAGCAGGTCGCGCGCGGGTCGCAGACGGTGATCCCGGAAGCGCAGGTAGCTTCCGGGATCCCAGGGCTCGGTCATTGGCGGGGCGAGCGTCAGTTCGGCTGGGGCTCGAGCCCGCCATCGCCCGGCTTCAGCCGCGGCTTGCCCGCCTTCGGCATGGCGACGAGGCTGCCGCTGTCCACCCCGCCCGACGGCGGCGTGCCACCGCCTTCGCGGGTCAGGCGTTCGCCCGCGATGACCCGGCCGATCTCGTCACCCGTCAGCGTCTCGTATTCAAGCAGCCCGTGGGCGAGCCGGTCCAGATCATCGCGCTTCTCGGTCAGGATGCGCTTTGCGGTCATGTACCCCTCGTCCACCATCTTTCGGATTTCCGCGTCGATGATCTGCTGGGTCTCGGGCGAGGCATTGGTCCCGTTGCCCGAGGGGCCGAGATAGGTCATCTGCTCGTTAGCGAAGTCGATATGGCCGAGCGTCTCGGACATGCCGAACTGCGTGACCATCGCCCGGGCGATCCGGGTGACCTGCTGGATGTCCGACGCGGCGCCCGAGGTCACGTTCGCCTCGCCGAACACGAGTTCCTCGGCGACCTTGCCCCCCATCGCCATGGCGATCTTGGACTTGTACTTGGTCTTGGTCACGCTGAGCTGATCGCGCTCGGGCAGGCTGAGCACGAGGCCGAGCGCCCTGCCGCGGGGGATGATCGTCGCCTTGTGGATCGGATCGTGCTGGGGCACGTTGAGCCCGACGATGGCATGGCCCGCCTCGTGGTACGCCGTGAGGGTCTTCTCCTCCTCGGTCATGGCAAGGCTGCGGCGCTCGGCGCCCATCATCACCTTGTCCTTGGCCGATTCGAAATCGCCCATGGTCACGAACCGCTTGCCCGTGCGCGCCGCGGTCAGCGCCGCCTCGTTCACCAGGTTGGCGAGATCGGCGCCCGAGAAGCCGGGGGTACCGCGGGCGATGATCTTGAGGTCCACGTCCGGGGCGAGCGGCGTCTTGCGTGCGTGGACGTCGAGGATCCGTTGCCGCCCGTTGATGTCGGGATTCGGCACCTGGATCTGCCGGTCGAAGCGGCCGGGGCGCAGCAGGGCGGGATCGAGCACGTCGGGCCGGTTGGTGGCGGCGATCAGGATCACGCCCTCGTTCGCCTCGAACCCGTCCATCTCGACCAGAAGCTGGTTCAGCGTCTGCTCGCGCTCGTCATTGCCGCCGCCATAGCCTGCGCCGCGGTGGCGGCCCACGGCGTCGATTTCGTCGATGAACACGATGCAGGGCGCGTTCTTCTTGGCCTGCTCGAACATGTCGCGCACGCGGCTCGCGCCCACGCCCACGAACATCTCGACGAAGTCGGAGCCCGAGATGGTAAAGAACGGCACGCCCGCCTCACCAGCGATGGCGCGCGCAAGCAGGGTTTTGCCGGTACCCGGGGGGCCGACGAGCAGCGCGCCCTTGGGGATCTTTCCGCCGAGGCGCGAGAATTTCTGCGGGTCGCGCAGGAATTCCACGATCTCCTCCAACTCCTCCTTGGCCTCATCGATGCCCGCGACGTCATCGAAGGTCACGCGGCCCGAGCGTTCGGTCAGGAGCTTCGCCTTGGACTTGCCGAAGCCCATGGCCCCGCGCCCGCCGCCCTGCATGCGGTTCATGAAGAAGATCCAGACGCCGATCAGAAGG
>JANNOT010000144.1:0-10141 GCA_031399375.1 Paraoceanicella sp. | reverse complement strand
GCTTCTGATGCTGGGGAGCCTCATGGTCGTCTGGCCCAATGTCTTCGGGCTGGGCGAGATTGCGGGGCCGGGGGCGCGGGTCTACACGCCCCAGCGGATCGAGGACATCCTGACCGGGTTCGGCGCGGCCTTCGTCTCGCTTGCCCTCTGGGGCACCAAGGAGTTCGGGAACGACCAGCGCGGGGTGCGCGTGGCGCTCGCTCGCGCCGCCTGGCTGCGGGGCACCGTCTGCCCGGGGCAGCGCACGGCAAACCTGCTGAAGGTCGAGGCGATCTGGGATTCCATCGCCGACGGGTTCTTCTACATCACCGGCGCCACGCTTGCGGTCGGCGTGATCTCCAGCCAGCCGGACATGGACACCTCGTTCGCCGAAAGCGCGTGGGAGATCACGGCGGTCGTCTTTTTCGGCGGTGTCATGCTGCTGGTCGGTCAGCGCTATGCCTACCGCTCGCGCGCCATCGACCTGATCGGGGCGCCCTACGCGTTCCGCCTGGGTCTGGTGGAAAGCGACGTCACGGTGACGAAGAACGAGGCGCTGCTCGCGGGTGGCACCGGCTGCCTGGTGGACAAGCTCTGCGACTATGTCTCGATCCCCCCGGGCGAGGGGGTGCGCCCGTTCCACATCGTGGTCTATGGCGCGCCGGGGTCCGGCAAGACCCCCTTCGTCGTCGCGATGGCCTGCGAGGCCGCCATGGCCCGGATCCCCTTCGACCTGCGCAACCGCGACATCGACCCCGAAAGCGTCCGGGTCCGCTACACGACGTATCGCGACGCGCGGTTCGACGAGGACGAGGATCCGATCGCCAAGCGCAACTATTTCCGCACCGGGATCAAGGATCCGGTGTTCATCGATGGCGAGTTGCTGTGGAACCTGCGCATGGCCAATGTGGTTGTGGTCGACAACATTCCCCTGGGCGCGCTGCTCGACGGCGAGGGACGCTTTACCCCCAGCACGCCGATGCAGCGGCTGATTGCGGCGCTGACCGAGGGGAACCGGCGGGTGATCTGGGCCATCGACCCGCCGAAGGCCGAGCTGGGGCCGATCCCCGGCGCCTATGACTCGGCCGTGATGGGCGAAGTCGCGGGCCGGTTCGCCGACCTCCTGGGCGTCAGGACCGACGTGAAGCGCCAGGTTGCCGCCGACGGTCCGGCGGGGACAGAGGTCGCCTGCATCGAGATCCGCGACAATGCCGAGCGGCGGGCCGAGATGATGCGCAAGCTCGAGGCGGTGCGCGCGCCCGACGCCGCCTGACCGTCCCGACGCCACCCAGACTCCACCCGGATGCCACAACCATGACGCGTGGACCGACTTGCGTTCGCCCAAAGGTGGAGGCAGTCTCCCCACCGGTCCGGAGGTCCGATCGATGCGCCCCCCTGTTGCCGCGTGTGCGTGCCTGCGCCGCCATCGTCTGACGCCGGTCGCCATCGGGCAGGCGCGATGACCGCGTCGCCTCGGCCCGTCGCGCTGCTCCGTCCGGGCGAGGTGCATCTTCGCCTGCTCTCAACCACCGACCTTCATGTGCATGTGGCGCCCTATGACTACTATGCCGACCGACCGGTCGACACGCTGGGGCTCGCGCGCACGGGGGGTGTCGTGCGGGACCTGGCGCGGGGTGCCGCCAACACGCTCCTGGTGGATAACGGCGATTATCTCCAGGGCAACCCGATGGGCGATTACATCGCATACGAGCGCGGTATGCGGGCGGGTGACCTGCACCCGATGATCGCGGCCATGAACGTGCTCGGCTATGCCGCGGGCACGATCGGCAACCACGACTTCAATTACGGGATCGACTTTCTCGACCGGGTGAATGCCGGTGCGGCGCACCCGATCGTCTGCGCGAATTTCGCCCGCAGCCTCGGCGCGGACCCGCGGCGGGACCGGCTGTGGGCGCGGCCCTATGTCCTGCTCGACCGCGAGGTGCTCGATGGGTCGGGCCAGCGCCATCCGCTGCGCATCGGTCTGATCGGCTTCGTGCCCCCGCAGATCATGCGCTGGGACGCGCGGCATCTGGAGGGGCGCTTTGCCGCGCGCGACATCCTCGCCGCGGCGCGGGCCTGGGTGCCCGAAATGCGAGAGGCGGGGGCGGACCTGGTGGTCGCGCTCTGCCATTCGGGCATCCTGGCGGCGCCCGAGACCGACGGCATGGAACACGCGGCCTTGCACCTTGCCGCCGTGCCCGGGATCGACGCGGTCGTGGCCGGGCACCAGCACATGGTCTTTCCCGCGCCGAAATTCGCGACCTCCCCCGGCATCGATCCGGTGCAGGGCCGGCTCCATGGCAAACCTGCGGTCATGGCGGGATGCTGGGGGAGCCATGTCGGCGTGATCGACCTGCATCTCGCGCGCGATGGCGGCGGCTGGCGTGTTCTGGGGACCCAGAGCGCGGCCTGCCCGATCTACGATCGGACCGACGCCGCGGTCGCTCCCCGCGCAGAGGTCCAGCCCGACGTCATGGCCGCGGTGGCAGACGCCCATGCGGCCACGCTCGCCTATGTCCGCCGCCCGGTGGGGCAGACTGCCGTGGCCCTTCAGTCCTATTTCGCGCTGGTCAGCGACGATGTCTCGGTCCAGGTGGTGAACGAGGCCCAGGCCTGGTATGTCGGGGACATGCTCCGCGGCACGCCCTGGGCGGGGATCCCCCTGCTCTCTGCCGCGGCACCGTTCAAGGCGGGGGGCCGCGGGGGGCCGGACCACTACACCGACGTGGCACCCGGGCCGCTGGCGATCCGGAACGTCGCCGACCTTTACCTTTACCCCAATATGATCCGCGCGGTGGTGGTGGACGGCGCGGGCCTCGCCGACTGGCTCGAAATGGCGGCGGGTATCTTCCGCACGCTTGTCCCGGGGGTGGCGGACCAGCCGTTGATCGATCCGGACTTTCCCAGCTTCAACGCCGATGTCATTGCGGGCGTGACCTACCGCATCGATGTCACGGCGCCCGCGCGCTATGACGCGACCGGGCGCCTGCGCGATCACAGCGCGCGGCGGATCCGCGACCTCGCATTCGGCGGTGCGCCGGTCGCCCCGACCGACCGCTTCGTCGTCGCGACCAACGATTACCGCGCGGGGGGCGGCGGCAATTTCCCCGGGCTCGATGCGGCGGCGGTGATCTTCGAGGGGCCGGACACCAACCGCGACGTGCTGATCCGTTTCATCCATGCAGGCGGCACGCTGAACCCCGTTTTGCGCACCACCTGGGGCTTTGCCCC
This sequence comes from Paraoceanicella sp., assembly GCA_031399375.1. GTDB lineage: Bacteria > Pseudomonadota > Alphaproteobacteria > Rhodobacterales > Rhodobacteraceae > Paroceanicella. The sequence continues at coordinate 6,928 of JANNOT010000144.1, read as the reverse complement.
GTCGCCGGGCACCTCGGCGCTCTTCGAGAGCGGGCGGGGCGGCCGGGCGCATCTCGGCTGGGTGCGGGGGGCGCGGATCGAGGATGCGGGCGATGCACCCAACGGCTTTGCGCTCTACCGCCTGTCGCTCTGAGGGGCGAGGCGGATCGGTCCCTTGGTCGTCAGCGCATCCACCTCGACGCCACGCCGGGTCACCCGCAGCCGTCCCTCGCGTGCCAGCACCGCCGCCGCGGCGCGAACCCCCGGCATCAGCCCGCGCCAGTCGGGCGAGATCGCCCGCGCGACCTCGGACGGGCAGAAGCTCGCGCCCGCGCCGCAGGCCGCGGCACGCGCGAGGATCGCCGCGCGGATCGTCGTCTCGTCCATATCCGCTCCCATTAGCGCCCGCCTTGCGCCCGTGTGGCGCCCCGGGCTATAGCACCGCGCGGACGCTCCATCCCGCCCCGAGGACCCCATGCCCAAGATCAACGGCAACGAAATCCGCCCCGGCTATATTCTGGAGCACGATGGCGGGCTCTGGGCCGCGGTCAAGATCGCCCATGTGAAGCCGGGCAAGGGCGGGGCGTTCGCGCAGGTGGAGCTGAAGAACCTGCGCACCGGCACCAAGCTGAACGAGCGCTTCCGCTCGGTCGACAAGGTCGAGCAGGTGGAGCTCGACTACAAGGACCAGCAGTTTCTCTACGAGACCGACGGGCTCCTGACCTTCATGGATTCCGAGACATTCGAGCAGGTCCAGCTTCCCGCCGACCTGCTGGGTGACCGCCGTCCGTTCCTGCAGGACGGGATGACCGTGCGGGTCCAGTATTTCGATGTCGAACCGCTCGCCGTCGCGCTGCCCGAAAAGGCGACCTGCGTGGTCGAGGAGACCGAGCCCGTGGTCAAGGGCCAGACCGCCGCGAACAGCTTCAAGCCCGCGCTGCTCGACAACGGCGTGCGCATCTCCGTCCCCCCCTTCATCGGGCAGGGCGAGCGGATCGTGGTGAACACCGAGACCTTCGACTATGTCGAGCGGGCCTGAGCCGTGACCGTCGGCAGCGCCAACCTCAACATCATGATCAAGGCCGTGCGCCGGGCGGCCCGCGGCCTTCTGCGCGATTTCGGCGAGGTCGAGAACCTCCAGGTCTCGATGAAGTCTGCGGGTGATTTCGTCAGCCGCGCCGACATCAAGGCCGAGCAGACGCTGCGCGAGGAGCTGATGGAGGCTCGCCCCGCTTACGGCTGGCTGGGCGAGGAAAGCGGGGCTGCGCCGGGCACCGACCCCACCCGCCGCTGGATCGTCGATCCGCTGGACGGGACCACGAACTTCCTCCACGGCCTGCCGCACTGGGCGATCTCGGTCGCGCTCGAACACAAGGGGGAGATCATGTCGGGCGTGGTCTATGATCCCACCAAGGACGAGATGTTCGTGGCCGAAAAGGGCACCGGCGCCTGGGTCAACGACCGGCGCCTGCGGGTCAGCGGCCGGCGCGAGATGATCCAGTGCATCTTCGCCACGGGCATCCCCTTCGCGTCCAAGGGCGACCTCCCCGCCACCCTCCGCGACCTCGCCGCCCTTTCGCCCGTCTGCGCCGGCGTGCGCCGCTGGGGCGCAGCCTCGCTCGACCTCGCCTATGTCGCGGCGGGCCGCTTCGACGGCTACTGGGAGCGCCGTCTGGGAACATGGGACATTGCCGCGGGGCTGATCCTGGTGCGTGAGGCGGGGGGACTGGTGGGGTGTCTGGAGGGCGGGAACGTCATCGAGACGGGCTCGGTGATCGCGGCGACAGAGCCGATGTACGACCCGCTGAGGAAGGTGATCGGCTGAGGAGGGAGCCGCGCGCGGCCCCCGCCCGATCTCGTCAGTTGTCCAGGAAGCTCCTGAGCTTGCGGCTCCGGCTCGGGTGCTTCAGCTTCCGCAGCGCCTTCGCCTCGATCTGGCGGATGCGTTCGCGGGTCACGCTGAACTGCTGGCCCACCTCCTCCAGCGTATGGTCGGTGTTCATGCCGATGCCGAAGCGCATGCGCAGCACGCGTTCCTCGCGGGGTGTAAGGCTTGCCAGCACCCGGGTCGTCGTTTCCTTCAGATTCTGCTGGATGGCGCTGTCGAGCGGCAGGATCGCGTTCTTGTCCTCGATGAAATCGCCGAGCTGGCTGTCCTCCTCGTCGCCGATCGGCGTCTCGAGGCTGATGGGCTCCTTGGCGATCTTCATCACCTTGCGGACCTTCTCCAGCGGCATCTGGAGCTTGGCGGCCAGTTCCTCGGGCGTGGGCTCGCGGCCGATCTCGTGCAGCATCTGACGGCCGGTGCGGACGAGCTTGTTGATCGTCTCGATCATGTGGACCGGGATGCGGATCGTGCGGGCCTGGTCGGCAATCGAGCGGGTGATCGCCTGGCGGATCCACCAGGTGGCGTAGGTCGAGAACTTGTAGCCCCGGCGGTACTCGAACTTGTCCACCGCCTTCATCAGGCCGATGTTGCCTTCCTGGATCAGGTCAAGAAACTGCAGCCCGCGATTGGTGTATTTCTTGGCGATGGAGATGACGAGGCGCAGGTTCGCCTCGACCATTTCCTTCTTGGCCGTGCGGCTTTCCTTCTCGCCCTTCTGCACGGTCTGCACGATCCGGCGGAATTCGGGGATGTCCACGCCAACATGCTGGCCGATCTGGGCCATCTCGCCGCGCACGCCGTCGATCTTCTCGCGCAGCTTGGTGCCGAGATCGGCCCAGCCGCGGCCCTTGAGCTTGCTCACGCGGTCCACCCAGCCGGGATCGAGCTCGGCCCCGCGGTATTCCTCGATGAACACCCGGCGATCCACCTTGGCGGTGTCCGCGATCTTCACCATCTGGCCGTCGAGACCCATGATCCGGCGGTTGATGCCGTAGAGTTGGTCGACCAGCGCCTCGATCCGGTTGTTGTGGAGGTGGAGCGAATTGACCAGCTCAACGATCTCCGACCGCAGGCGCTGGTATTCACGTTCCTGGTTGGCCGAGAAGGTCTGCTCCTCGTTCAGCGTGGCCGAGATGCGGTTGTCCTGCATTTCCGACAGCTTGAGGTAATCGGATGCGATGCGCTCGAGCGTCTCGAGCACCTGGGGCTTCAGCGTCGCCTCCATCGCCGACAGCGACAGCGAGGACTGCTCGTCATCCTCCTCGCCCAGGCCGGGGGGCAGGGGCTCCTTCTCCTCGGCCGGTTCGACCTTGGCCTCGGGGCGCGGGGCGGCCCCGTCCTCGTCCCCCTCGGGGGTCTCGGCTTCCTCGACGACGAGTTCCTCTTCCTCGTCCTCCTCGACCGAGGCGCCGAACGTGGTCTCGAGGTCGATCACGTCGCGCAGCATGATCTTCTCCTCGAGAAGCTCCTCGCGCCAGATCGTGATGGCCTGGAAGGTCAGCGGGCTCTCGCACAGGCCCGAGATCATCGTGTTGCGCCCGGCCTCGATGCGCTTGGCGATGGCGATCTCGCCCTCGCGGCTCAGAAGCTCGACCGAGCCCATTTCGCGCAGGTACATGCGGACCGGATCATCGGTGCGGTCGAGCGCCTCGGACCCCGTGCCGGTGGTCACGAGGTCGCGGCTCTCCTCGACCTCCGGCGCCTTCTCGCCCTCGCCCTCGGCCTCCTCGTTCTCGATGACGTTGATGCCCATCTCGGACAGCATCGCCATGACGTCCTCGATCTGCTCGGACGATGCCTGGTCGGGGGGCAGGGCCTGGTTCAGCTCGTCGATCGTGATGTAACCGCGCGCCTTGGCCTGGGCGATCATCTTCTTGACCGCCGCCTGGCTCATGTCGAGCATGGCCGAGGCTTCCTGCGGATCCTGATCCTTGTCCTGCTCCACGTCCTTGGCGGCCATGCTGCACTCCGTCTTGATGAACCCGGCGAGGGTGGGGCAACGCTACGACGACAACCGCCTGCACGCCGAATCAGCGATTCGATCAGGATGGTTTATCGGGATTTCTTTATCCAAATCTGTGTGTCGAGTAAGCTTTGCAAGTGGGCCGCGAGAGATTCCTCGTCCTGTGTTGCCGAATCGGCAGCGGTCCGTGGCCCCCGTTCGGCGCTGATCCGCGCCTCCACCGCGGCGACCAGACGGGTGTCGGGCGTGGTGTCGTCGGACGATGCCTCGCCCAGTTCCAGCGCAAGGCCGGAAATGGCGCGCTGCCGGGTGATCGCATCGCCAAGTGCCGCGCGGGCGCGGTCGGGATCGGCCCCGGGCGCGAGGTGGGGAATCGTTCCGACCGGCCCGATGGACAGGGTCGCCCGCGGGTCGCCGCCGCGGTCGGCCACAATCGCGGCCAGAAGCGCGCGGGCGGGTTCCGGGGCCGCGAGCGCGTCGGGCAGATGGGCGATCAGCGCATCGCGCAGGGCGCCCAGATCGGGCAGCGAAAACACGATGCGCTCGAGCGCGCCCTCGAACTCCGCGGCGATGCCGGGGTGGTTCAGGCAGCCATAGAGGATCGCGCATTCGCGCACCCGCGCCTCGCCACCGGGCTGGGCGAGGATCGAGGCCCGCGCCCCTGGGCTCGGCCCGTCGAGCGGGCGGGGATACGCCCCGCGGGCATCGCGCGTCCAGGGCCGGGCGGGCCCCCCGCGCGGTCGGGCAGGCGGACGCAGCAAAGCCGAGCGGCGGTCGCGCAGGGCGGCCTCGGTATGGGTGCGGATCGAGGGGTCTGCGATCCGCGCGACATGCCCCCGCAGCGCCTTGTCGAGCGTCGCGCGCCGCTCGGGGCTGTCGAACACCCGCCCCTCGATCTCGCGCTCCCAGAGCAGATCGACGAGCGGGCGTGCGGCGTCGAGCACCGCGCGCATCGCCGCCGGGCCGCCTGCGCGGATGAGGTCGTCCGGGTCCTGACCCTGGGGCAAGAGCGCAAACCGCAGGCCCTTGCCCGCGACCAGCAGCGGCAGGGCGAGGTCGATCAGCCGCAGTGCTGCCGCCCGCCCCGCCTTGTCCCCGTCCAGCGCGATCACCGGCTCGTCGGCGATCCGCCAGATCAGCGCGAGCTGTTCGGCGGTGATCGCGGTGCCGAGCGGGGCGACCGCATGGGCGAACCCCGCCTCGACCAGGGTGATAACGTCCACATACCCCTCGGCCACGATCAGGGCGCCGGATTTCCCCGCCGCCTCGCGTGCTGGACCGTGGTTGTAGAGCGTGCGGCCCTTGTCAAAGAGCGGGGTCTCGGGGCTGTTGAGGTATTTCGCCGGGGCGCCGGGGTCGAGCGCGCGGCCGCCGAAGGCGATGGCCCGGCCGCGCGGGTCGCGGATCGGGAACATCACGCGGCCGCGGAACCGGTCGCGGGGCGGGCCCCCGCCATCGGGCCGGATCGTCAGCCCCGCCTCCACCAGCCGGTCGAGCGGGATGCCCTTCGCCACCAGGGCGTCGGTCAGGCCGCTCCTGTCCTCGGGCGCGTAGCCCAGCTCGAACCGGGTCTGGGTCGTCTCGCCCAGCCCCCGGCGGTCCAGATAGTCGCGCGCCGCCTGCGCCCGGCCGCCCCGCAGCGCGAGGCGGTAATGCTGGACCGCCGCCTCCATCGCGGCGTGGAGCTCGCCCCGCGCGTCCGCCGCCTGGGCGGCGGCGGGATCGCGCGCGGGCATCGACATTCCAACCTCGCGCGCGAGGATCTCCACCGCCTCCATGAATCCGAGGTTCTCGGTCTGCATGACAAAGCCGATCGCGTCGCCCTTGGCCTGGCAGCCGAAGCAGTAGAAGTACCCCTTGGGATCGTCGACGTGGAACGACGCGGTCTTTTCCTGGTGGAACGGGCAGGGGGCCCAGTGATCGCCGCGCCCCGGGTTCGACTTGCGCGGGTCCCATGTCACGCGTCGCCCGACCACCTGGGACAGCGGGAGCCGCGCGCGGAGGTCATCGAGAAAACCGGGGGGGAGGGCCATGGCGCAGTATCGGCCCAAGGGGGGCGAGTCGCAAGGCGTGCGGGCGCCCTGCGTGCCGGTGCGGACCGGCGCGTGCGGCCGATGGCGCCGCCCGCCGCGGGGGTTGGTCCGCGCGCCCGCGTCGGCACGCGGTGCCGCGTCGAACCGGCCTCCCCGGGGCCGCACCCGGTGCCGGTTTGGTCCCGCGCGCCTGCCTGCACTGCCCGTCCCGCGAAATCCCTCCATTGTTCTCGCAACTTGCACGGCGCCGTGCCATGAAGGGCATGCCCCCGTTCCGCCCAGGCCCTGCCCGGGCCCCCGCCCCAGGATGCCGCCATGGCCGCTGCGCCCGACCCGTTCCTGATGTTTGCCACCGTGTTCCTCGGGGCCGCGGTGGTGGCCGTGCCGCTCTTCAAGCGGCTGCGCATGGGATCGGTTCTCGGTTATCTCGCGGCGGGCGCCGTGATCGGCCCCTTCGGCCTCGGCCTGATCCGCGAGGTGGAGACGGTGCTCCACATCGCCGAATTCGGGGTGGTGCTCCTGCTCTTCATCATCGGGCTGGAGCTGAAGCCCGCCCGGCTCTGGCGCCTGCGCGCCGACATCTTCGGGCTGGGCACCGCGCAGGTCGTGCTCACGGGGGCGGGCTTGGCGGGGTTTCTCTGGGCTGTGGGCGTGCCGGTGACCGCGTCGATCATGGCGGGGGCGGCGCTCGCGCTGTCCTCCACCGCCTTTGCCGTGCAGATCCTGCGCGAGAAGAACACGCTCAACACGCCCCATGGCGACCGGGCGTTCTCGATCCTGCTCCTGCAGGATCTCGCCATCGTGCCGCTCTTCGCGCTCGCCTCCCTGCTGGGGCCGGGCACGAGCGGCGAGGGGACGCCGCTGCTGGACGCAGGCATCGCGGTCGGGGCGGTCGTGGCGCTCTATGTCGGGCTGCGCTTTGGCTTGCCGCCCGCCTTCGCCTACATCGCGCGCACCAAGACGTCCGAGATCTTCACGGCCGCCGCACTTCTCGTCGTCATCGTCTCGGCGCTCCTGATGGACCTCGTGGGGCTCTCCATGGCGATGGGGGCATTCATGGCGGGG
>JANNOT010000125.1:0-1629 GCA_031399375.1 Paraoceanicella sp. | reverse complement strand
AGGTCGGTGTAGAGCGCGACCATTCCCCCCGGCGCGGGCAGCGTCGCCAGCGTGCGGTCAGAGCAGTAGACGAGATAGCCGACCCCGCCCCCCGTCTCGACCAGCACATGGTCTGTCGCCCGGTGATCGACCCGCCCGGTGAGCTTGCCGATCATGCGACGCCTGCCCGGGCGAGCGCTGCCGAAAGCCGCCCCTCGAACCGCGCGTGGTGGGCGTGGCAGAGCGCGACGGCGAGCGCGTCGGCCGCATCCGGCCCGCCGATCTCTGCGCCGGGAAGCTGGAGGCGGACCATATGCAGCACCTGCGCCTTCTGCGCGTGACCCACGCCCACCACGACCTTCTTGACCGCGTTCGGCGCATATTCCGCCACTGCGAGGCCGCGCTGCGCGGGAACCAGGAGGGCGATCGCGCGGGCCTGGCCCAGCTTCAGCGTCCCGGCCGCATCCTTGTTCACGAAGGTCTGCTCGACCGCCGCCGCCTGGGGGGCGAAGGCCGCGAGGACGTCGGTGAGCTGGTGATAAAGGCTGAGCAGGCGGTCCGACAGCGCCTCACCCTCCGACAGGCAGACGCCGTTGGCCACATGGGCGATCCGGCCGGCCCCGACATCCACCACACCCCAGCCCGTGCGGCGCAGCCCCGGATCGATGCCGATCACGCGCATGGGAGAGGGGACCCTTTCCGAAACATCGCCAAACCGATGGTTAGCACGAAGCGGGAACGCAACGCCAGCGTCGCCCGTTTGTGGCCCATTCCTGTCGCGCCTGCCACCCGATCGGGCAGCCCGCCCAGGGTGCCGGGTTTTCGCCCGGATGCAACGGGTGTTCTCGCCACGCTGCCGCCGAATTGGGCAACATGGGCGAGTATAATGGAAACAGATCGTTAGCCATAGATGCATGCGAAAAACACATGGCTGAGCTGCTCATGTCATGCATTGCAAGCGCATCGGGTACAGCCTAGCTAACAGCCCGACCGGCATCGTGCCGGACACGTACAAGCAAGGAACCCGGATCATGGCTTCGTTCGAATCGACCGCTCCCGGCGCATTCGGCGCCATTTCCCGTGAGGACACCGGCATTCTCGGCGGCGTCAGGCAGCGGCTGCGCACCTGGCACCGCGCCCGTGCAACCGCCCGCGCCCTGCGCGGCCTCAGCCACGCCCAGCTTGCCGATATCGGCATCGAGCCGGGCGACATCGACGGCTTTGCGGACCGGCTGGCCCAGGCGCATCGCGCCTGACCACCGCCCGATACCTTACGGAGAAACGAGGGCCGCACCGGGACACCGGGCGGCCCTCGGTGCATCCGGGGGGTCGAGGTCACCGACGCTCCAGCACCAGGGTCATCCATTCCCCCAGCCGGATGCGGTGGATCGCCCGCAGACCCTGACCGCGATAGACCGCCTCCACCCCCGGCGCCTGGCGCGCCAGGAGGCCGGACAGGATCGCAATCCCCCGGGGGGCGAGATGCGCTGCGAGCGACGGGGCAAGCTGCTTGAGCGGCCCGGCCAGGATGTTGGCGAAGACCAGGCCGAAGCGCCCGGACAGAAGCGGGCTGCGCGTCCCCTCCGCCTCGCCGACCCGGATCCAGGGCAGGAGCCCGTTCGCCGCGACGTTCGCGCGCGCCGTGGCCAC
>JANNOT010000055.1:0-30607 GCA_031399375.1 Paraoceanicella sp. | reverse complement strand
GGCGATGGCGCCCGCCACGTTCGCCGCCCGCGCGGCACGGTCCCGACCCTCCATCGACGGCGTGGCCCGGGTGCGCAGGAGCAGGTCGGGCGCGACCGCCACGCCCGCGCGCCGCCCGATCGCCCGGGCGAGATCCGCGGCCTGGTTGTAGCGCCGCCGGACGAGACGCCGCCAGTGCAGCGGCACGGGGACGAGCAACGAGCCGGTTTCGAGGAGGTCGGCCCCCGCCATGGCCATCCAGTCGCCCAGCGGGATGGCGAGGTCGAGCCGGTCCGCATGCTTCAGCGCCAGCACCATCCGCCGCCCCGCCCCGTCATAGAGCAGGGCCGACCGCCCGCGGTCCCAGGCCGGGGGATCGGCCTGGCACGCATCGCAGACCAGGCGCACGGCGGCATGGGCAGGTCCGGGCACCGGCACGCCGCAGCCGTCGCAGATGGTGCCCGCGCAGAACACCGCATCGCGCCAGCAACCCGCGCAGAGCGCCTGGGCCGTCTCGGTCGGCGCGCGGCAGGCGGCGCAGCGCGGCGGATAGAGCAGGTCGAGCGCCTGACGCCCCGCGGTGCGCAACACCTGCATCGGCCTTTCCCCCTGGGCCCCACGGCGCTATTTGAGCCGACATGGCCTTGCCCCAGCCCTTCGACCTCGACCTGCTCGGCCGGCGCCGCGCCCGTGCGGCGCGTGCGCCCGAACGGGTGCTGCACCGCACCGTCATCGATCTGATCTCAGAAAGACTGATCGAGGTTAACAGAACCTTTCCGACCGCGGCCGTGATCGGTCCCGCGGCCGATTTCTGGGCCGACGCGTTGCGCGATCACCCGCGGATCGGCGCCCTCGCCGCCCATCCCGACACGCCGGTGCTTGGGATCGGGGCGGAAAGCCTCGACCTCGTGATCCACGCGCTCGCGCTGCATTGGTCGAACGATCCGGTGGGGGCACTGATCCAGATGCGCCGTGCGCTCCGGCCCGACGGGCTGATGCTCGCGGCCTTTTTCGGCGGCCAGTCGTTGCGCGAACTGCGCGGAGCCTTTGCCGCGGCGGAGGTCGCGGTGACGGGCGGGCTCTCGCCCCGGGTGGCGCCGATGGGCGAGCTGCGCGACCTCGGCCATCTCCTCCAGCGGGCGGGTTTCGCGATGCCCGTGGCGGATGTGGAGCGGTTCACGCTGAGCTATCCCGACCCCCTCGCGTTGATGCACGATCTGCGCGCCATGGGCGAGACCAACGTGATGGTGGACCGCCATCGCCGGCCGCTCCGCCGCGCGGTGCTGCGGGAGACCTGCGCGCGCTACATCGCCGGCCATGGCGGTGCGGACGGGCGGATCCCTGCGACGGTCGAGGTCGTCGTCCTGACCGGCTGGGCGCCGGGTCCCGGACAGCCGGAGCCGAGGCGGCCGGGATCGGCGACGACGCGGCTGGCCGACGCGCTGCGAACCACCGAGCGGCCGCTCGGCGAGCCTGCCGACCCGCGGCGCGATGGCGGTTGAAACCCCGACGCCGCCGTCTATGTTGCGCCCAACCGTGTGGGAGGATGACATGCTCGACCAGAGCGCGGAAAAGGATCGCCCGGGGCTCGGCCGCCTGGCCCACGCACCCGCGGACCATCCGCGCATCGCCCCCGCACGCACAGGGGTGCTCCTCGTCAATCTCGGCACGCCGGATGCCACCGATTACTGGTCGATGCGCCGCTATCTCAACGAGTTTCTGTCGGACCGGCGGGTGATCGACTATTCCCCCTGGCTCTGGCAGCCGCTGCTCCAGACCATCATCCTGACCAAGCGTCCGTTCAGCTCGGGCCGCAACTATGCCGGGATCTGGAACAGGGAGCGTAACGAGAGCCCGCTCCTGACCACCACCCGTGCCCAGACCGATGCGGTGCGCACGGCCCTTACCGCCCGCCACGGCGACCAGATCGTGGTGGATTTCTGCATGCGCTACGGCAATCCCTCGACCGAAAGCGCCATCCGCAGGCTTCAGGCCCAGGGCTGCGCGCGGATCGTGTTCTTTCCGCTCTATCCCCAGTATTCGGGCGCCACGACGGGCACGGCCAACGACGCCGCGTTCCGCACATTGATGAAGCTCAAATGGCAGCCCGCGATCCGCACCGTGCCGCCCTATTACGACGATCCGCTCTATATCGACGCGCTGGCCCGGTCGGTGGATGAGGTCTATGCGGGGCTCGACCACCGGCCCGACCGGCTCGTCACGTCCTATCACGGGGTGCCCAAGCGGTATCTGATGGAGGGCGACCCCTACCATTGCCAGTGTGCCAAGACCACGCGCCTGCTGCGCGAACGGCTCGGCTGGGCGAAGGAGGAGGTCGTGATCACGTTTCAGTCGCGCTTTGGCCCCGAGCAGTGGCTCCAGCCCTATACCGTCGAGGAGGTCGCGCGGCTTGCCGAGGCAGGCCACAAGCGCATCGCCGTCATGGCCCCCGCGTTCTCGTCGGACTGTGTCGAGACCCTGGAGGAGATCAACGAGGAAATCCGCGAGAGTTTCGAGCATGCCGGGGGAGAGACGTTCACGTACATTCCCTGCCTCAACGACGCACCCGCGCATGTCGATATGATGGTCGCCATACTGGAGCGCGAGCTTCAAGGCTGGATCGGGTGACGGCCGACTGCTCAATAACCCAAGAGAACCGTCACGCGGTTGTCGCGCTGGCGGTTTAGTCTACCCGGAGTTGAGGGGCAGAGATCAGCCTGCGGGCTGGACGACCCGGGGAAGCGAGGTGGCGCGGACCATGGACAGCGAAGGACCCGGATTGGCTGGTTTTCCGGTCACGTACTGGTCGCCGATCCGCAACGTGATCCTGCCGTCCGCGAGGCGCTGCACGACCTCTCCCTGAACTGACACACAAGAGCCAACCGTGATCGTGCCGAACATGGGCGAATCCCCTTCGTTTTTGTTCCTCCCCAACACTACGCCACGCCGACATTAATCGCCGGTAAACGGGGCGAGGTCAAACCCATTCCTGGAGATGGGGGATCAGGGGCAGATCGGCGGGCGGCATGGGATAATCGCGCAGGCGCGCGGCCCGCACCCAGGCCAGGCGCTGCCCCTCGCGGGGCTGGGGCGTTCCCTCCCACCGGCGGCAGGCAAAGAGCGGCATCAGCAGGTGGAATTCGGGATAGGCATGGGACGCGAAGGTGAGCGGCGCGAGGCAGCTCGCCCAGGTGCCGATCCCGAGCTCCTCGGACAGCTCGCGGATCAGCGCGGCCTCGGGCGTCTCGCCCGGCTCGACCTTGCCGCCCGGAAACTCCCAGAGCCCCGCCATCGTCTTTCCCGCCGGACGCTCGGCCAGCAACACCCGCCCGTCGGGATCGACCAGCGCACAGGCCGCCACGAGGACAAGCCTCAAGAGCGGTAATCGGCGTTGATGTCGATGTAGCGGTGGGTCAGGTCGCAGGTCCAGACGGTCGCCTCGCCCTTGCCCACCCCCACATCCACGGCGATGCGGATCTCCGCCTGGCGCATGTAGGCCGCGCCGTCGTCCTCGCGGTAGGTCGGCGAGACCCAGCCCTGTTCGGCCACCAGGATGTCGCCGAAGCGGATCGAGAGCTTGTCACGATCCGCCGCCTCGCCCGACTTGCCGACCGCCATGACGATCCGGCCCCAGTTGGGGTCCTGCCCCGCGATGGCCGTCTTGACCAGGGGCGAGTTGGCGATGGACAGCCCGATGGTCCGCGCGGCCTTGGCCGACTTCGCCCCCGTCACGGCGATCTCGACGAATTTCGTCGCACCCTCGCCGTCGCGCACCACGAGATGGGCGAGGTCACGCATCACCTCGCCGAGCGCGGCGGAGAAGGTCCGGGCCGCCGGGGTCCCCGCGGCCGTGATGGGCGCCATCCGCGCCTTGCCCGTCGCGGCGACCAGAAGCGTGTCGGAGGTGGAGGTGTCCCCATCCACCGTGATGCAGTTGAACGTGGTGTCCGTGTGGGCGCCGAGCATCTTCTGCAGCACTGGCTGGTCAATCTTTGCATCGGTGAACAGAAAGACCAGCATGGTCGCCATGTCGGGGGCGATCATGCCCGACCCCTTTGCAAACCCCGCGATGGTGACGGGAACGCCCCCGATCTCGATCCGGCGGAACGCGCCCTTGGCGAAGGTGTCCGTGGTCATGATCGCCCGCGCCGCAGGCTCCAGCGCGTCCTCGGCCAGACCGGCAGCCAGCTCGTCCATCCTGGCCGTGATCCGCTCGGCGGGCAGCGGCACCCCGATCACGCCGGTCGAGGCGACAAAGACCTTCGCGGCCTTGGTCTTGAGCACCCTCGCCGCAGCAGCCGCCGTGACCTCGACCCCGAGCCTGCCATTGATCCCGGTGAAGGCGTTGGAGTTGCCGGAATTGACCAGGATGCCGAACTTGCCCTTGACCCCCTTGCCCGCCGTCTCGCGCGCGAGGATCTCCTCGCACCAGAGCACGGGGGCAGAGCGGGTGAGCGAGCGGGTGAAGACGCCCGCGACCACCGCGCCGGTGGCGATCTCGGCCAGCATGACGTCGAGCCGACCGGGATAGCGGACCCCCGCCGCAACCGCCGACAGACGGATGCCAGGGATGGCCGGCAGCACCGGAAAACCGCCTGCCGGGGCCAAAGGCGAAACGGGCGGGTCCGCCTTGGCGGGCGCTGCCACGACCTTCGCCTTCGCCTTGTCCTTACCCGCCTTCTTGGCGGGCTTGGCCTTCTTCTCCTCGGCCGACTTCGCCATGGCGGGGGTCTCTCCTTGCTGCCTACTGCCCGAGCAGGGCGGGATCCTTCAGCGCCTCGCCAGCGATGCCGGTCTCGGGCCGCTCGATGGTCGCCGCGGTGCGCAGGCCGTCGAGCTTGGCCGTGATCGCCGCCTCCGACAGCTCGCCCGCGATCTGGTCACGCATGGTCTCGAAGGCGGGCTTGGCCTTCTCGCGCACCTCATTCACCCGGATCACGTGCCAGCCGAACTGCGTCTGGACCGGGGCGGGGGTCAGCTCGCCCGGCTTCAGCGCGAAGACCGCCTCCTCGAAGGCCGGGACCATCTGGCCCCGGGCGAACCAGCCGAGCTCGCCGCCATTCGGCCCCGTGGGATCGGTCCCGTTGGCCTTCGCCACGTCCGCGAAGGCGGCGCCACCCTGGATCTGGGCGATCAGCTCGACCGCCTTCTCCTGGGTCTCGACCAGGATATGGCTCGCGTTCACCTCGCTCTCGGCGGGCATTTCGGCGATGCGCGCGTCAAAGGCGGCCCTGATCTTGTCCTCGGTCACCCGGGCCGCGATCTCGTCCTGGACGATCGCCCGGGCGATCTCGTCGCGCCGGGCGTTCTCGAGCGCCAGGCGAATGGCGGGGCGTTCGGCCACGCCGGTCTTCTCGCCCTCGCCCGCCAGCAGGATCTGGTTCACGAGCTGTTCGAGAAGCGCGGGATAGAGCACGTCGCCCGGCAGCCCCTTGTACTGATCGGGCAGGCCGCGGTAGAGCAGCGCGAGCTCGGCCAGCGTCACCTCGGTCCCGTTCACGCGCGCGACGATGGTCGCGGGGTCTGCGGGAACGGATGGCGGTGCAGGCTCGGCCGCCACGGCCGGTGGCTCGGGGGCGGCGTCCGGTGCGGGCGCGAGGGGGGCCGTGCTCTCCTGCGCGGCGGCGAGCGATGCCATGGCCGCGAGCAGGGCGAGCGACAGGGGAAGTCGGAGCATGCGGGATCCTTCCGAAAGGGGCCCGGCCATGGGGGGCGCGGGGCAGATGCAACGTCGCGCGGCACCCCCGCCGTTGACAGGTGCGGCCCCGACCCTTACATGTCGGCCCGGCCGAAGAGGGCCGCGACGACGACCTGCCTTCCTCTACGACGTCGGACGCTGGCGGACAATCCCCCCAACGATCCCGGGCCGGCGGGTGGGGCACCGGTCCATCGCCGCCCGCGCCAGCGTGCGTTGCGGAACATCCGCCAAGGATCGGGAGAGTCGGGATGCTCGGACTGGGAACGGTGGCGAAGAAGCTCTTCGGCACGGCCAATGACCGCAAGATCAAGCTTCTCCGCCCCCTTGTCGCCCGGATCAACGCGCTGGAGCCAGAGACGCAGGCGCTGAGCGACGAGGCGTTGCGGTCGCGCACGGCGACGTTCCGCGAAAGGATCGCCAGGGGAGAGGGTCTCGACGACCTCCTCCCCGAGGCCTTCGCCACGGCGCGCGAGGCATCGCGCCGCGTGCTCGGGATGCGCCCCTTCGACGTCCAGTTGATGGGCGGGATCATCCTGCATCGGGGCGCGATCGCCGAGATGCGGACGGGCGAGGGCAAGACCCTTGTTTCCACCCTGCCCGCCTATCTCAACGCGCTCTCGGGCAAGCCGGTGCATGTGGTGACGGTCAACGACTATCTCGTGCGCCGCGACGCGGCCTGGATGGGTAAGATCCACAACTTCCTCGGCCTTTCGGTCGGCGTGGTGGTCCCCGGCCAGTCCGAGATGGAGAAGCGCACCGCCTACCAGGCCGACATCACCTATGCCACCAACAACGAGCTCGGCTTCGACTACCTGCGCGACAACCTCAAGTCGCGGCTTCAGGACATGCACCAGCGCGGCCACGGCTTCGTCATCGTGGACGAGGTGGACAGCATCCTGATCGACGAGGCGCGCACCCCCCTGATCATCTCGGGTCCGACCCAGGACAAGTCCGACCTCTACATCGCCATCGACAAGTTCATCCCCGACCTGCGCCCCGAGCATTTCGACATCGACGAAAAGCAGCGCAGCACGACGCTGACCGAGGCGGGGAACGAGTTCGTGGAGCAGCGCCTGCGCGCCGCCGGGCACCTGAAGGGCGAACAGACGCTCTACGATCCCGAAAGCGTGACACTCGTCCACCACGTCAACCAGGCGCTGCGCGCCCACAAGCTCTTCAACCGCGACACCCAGTACATCGTGCGCAATGACGAGGTCGTGCTGATCGACGAATTCACCGGCCGCATGATGTCGGGCCGCCGCCTGTCCGAGGGCCTCCATCAGGCCATCGAGGCGAAGGAGGGCGTGTCGATCCAGCCCGAGAACGTGACCCTCGCCAGTGTCACGTTCCAGAATTACTTCCGGCTCTACGGCAAGCTGGCCGGCATGACCGGCATGACCGGCACGGCGCTGACCGAAGCGGACGAGTTCATGGAGATCTACAAGCTCGACGTGGTTGCGGTTCCCACCAATGTCCCCGTCGCGCGCATCGACGAGGATGACCAGGTTTACCGCACCGCAATGGAGAAATACTCGGCCATCATCGAGAACATCGCCCATGCCCAGTCCAAGCGCCAGCCCGTGCTGGTGGGGACCACCTCGATCGACAAGTCCGAACTGATCTCGGGCCTGCTGAAGGACGGCGCCTTCCTGGGCAAGGTCGCCGACCGGCTCGACGGCTGGGCCGCGGAGATCAAGAAGGCCAAGGAGGCGGACCGCAAGCACTACCTGACCGAAACGGCCGCCTTTCTGCGCGACAGGGCCGCGAGCGGGATTGCGCATAACGTGCTCAATGCCCGGTTCCACGAGCAGGAGGCGGCAATCGTGGCCCAGGCAGGCGTGCCCGGCACGGTGACCATCGCCACCAACATGGCGGGTCGCGGGACCGACATCCAGCTTGGCGGCAACCTCGAGATGCGCGTGGCCGAGGAGATAGAGAAGGCAGGCGAGGCCGCGGACGCGGTCGCGATCCGTGCGGCCGTGACCGCCGAGGTTGCCGCCGCGCGGAAGGTCGTGCTCGATGCTGGCGGGCTCTTCGTGCTCGCGACCGAGCGGCACGAGAGCCGGCGCATCGACAACCAGCTCCGTGGCCGCTCGGGCCGCCAGGGCGACCCGGGCCTGTCGCGGTTCTTCCTCAGCCTCGAGGACGACCTGATGCGGATCTTCGGATCCGACCGGCTCGACAGCATGCTCAAGCGTCTGGGGATGAAGGAGGGCGAGGCGATCATCCACCCCTGGGTCAACAAGGCGCTGGAAAAGGCCCAGGGCAAGGTCGAGGCGCGCAACTTCGACATCCGCAAGAATATCCTGAAATACGACGACGTCATGAACGACCAGCGCAAGGCGATCTTCGACCAGCGGCGAGAGATCATGGCGGCCGACGACCTGTCAGACGTGGTCCGCGACATGCGCCACCAGGTGATCGACGATCTGGTCGCCAAGCACATCCCGCCCCGCGCCTATGCCGACCAGTGGAACAAGCAGGGCCTTTATGCGGAGGTCATCAAGTTCTTCAACGCCGACCTGCCCGTGATCGCCTGGGCCGAGGAAGAGGGCGTGGATGACGCGGTGATCCGCGAGCGGCTCTACGAGGAAACCGACAAGCTTTTTGCCCAGAAGGTCGGGCGCTACGGGCCCGAGGTGATGCGCCAGGTCGAAAAGCAGGTGCTGCTCCAGACCATCGACCAGCACTGGCGCGACCATATCCTGACGCTCGAACACCTGCGCTCGGTGATCGGCCTGCGCGGCTATGCGCAGCGCGACCCGCTGAACGAATACAAGTCCGAAGGCTTCACCCTGTTCGAAAGCCTCCTGAACCGGCTGCGCCAGGACGTGACGGGCCAGATCGCCCATGTCCAGATCCTGACGCAGGAGGAGCAGGCGCAGATGGTCGCCCAGCTTCAGGCCCTGTCCACGCAGGCGCAAAACCCCCAGCGCGAGGCGGCGGCAGAGGCGCTCGCCTCGGTGGAGGCCGGGGTGCAGACCCTGGAGATGGATCGTCCAGCCCCGCTGCCCGCCCCCATGCCCGCGCCCATGCCCGCACCGGTCGCGGTCGATCCGGAGCGGCCCGAGACCTGGGGCCGCGTCAGCCGCAACGATCCCTGCCCCTGCGGAACGGGCCGCAAGTACAAGTATTGCCACGGCAAGCTCTGAACCGGGGCGATCAGCCGAACGCCGCGTCCCAGGCCGCGATGACCGCCCGCGCCTTCTGCGCCACGGCGGCGGGCGATGCCCCGGGGGCGTAGAGGCTGCCGCCGAGGCCGAAGGCGCGGATCCCGGCCGCGGCATAGGCGGGAAAGTCGCCCTCCGCCACGCCCCCGACCGCCGCCACGGGCAGGCCGGGGGGCAGAACCGCCCGGATCGCGCGGATCCCTTGCGGGCCGAGCGCGGCGGCGGGGAAGAATTTCAGCATCGACGCGCCCGCCGCGGCTGCAGCCAGGGCCTCGGTCGCGGTGAAGACGCCCGGCGCCGTGACCATGCCCCGCGACGACGCCGCCGCAATGACCTCCGGCACGACGTTCGGGCTGACCATCAACCGTCCGCCCGCCTCGGCCAGCCGGGTCACGTCAGCCACGCTCAGCACGGTTCCCGCCCCGATCAGGCAGGACCCGCCAAGGGCCGCCGACACTGCCGCGATCGACCGGAACGGATCGGGCGAGTTCAGCGGGATCTCGATCGCCTCGAACCCCGCCTCGGCCAGCGCCTCGGCCACGGGCAGGGCATCGGCCACCGGGATGCCGCGCAGGATCGCGATCAACGGGCGGGTCAGCACCGGAAACGGGATCATGTCACGCCCTTCCCCAGATCGCGTCGGCCGCGCGCAGCAGCCCCGCACGCGCTGCCCCCTCGGCGCCCCAGACCGTCACCTCGACCCCCGCGGCCTCGAACGCCGCCCGGTAGAGCACGGCGAGCGGTCCCGAGGCGATCAGGCTGATCCGCGCGGGGACGCCGAAGCGCGCGAACCCGCCCGCCAGTTCCAGCCCGATCAGGTGCCCCGACAGCCCCGCCGCCCCCGCCCCCGCCTGCCCCAGGAGCGGGCCGGCGCGCAGCGCGAAGAGCGCGCCGAGCGCGGTTTCCGGCGCGGCACGGGCTGCGGCGACGGAGCGGAGAAAGGCCGGGTTGGCCACCGCTGCATCCTCGCCCAGCGTGTGCTGAAGGATCGTGTGCCGGGACAGGGCGGCAAAGACCTCGCCCGTCATGAAGGTGGCGAACCCCGCGACCGCGTCGCCATCGATGCCGACCCATTTGGAATGGGTGCCGGGCAGGCAGGCGATCCCGTCGCGCATGCCTGCGTCGAGCGCGCCGAGCACCTGCGTCTCCTCGCCCCGCATCACGTCGGCGGGTGCGGCCTGGGACAGGCCGGGAAGGATGCGGACGGGCCGCCCGCCGGGCACCGCGACCGCCCCGCCCAGGACCGCCGCGATGGGGGCCGGGATCCCGACATACCCCGCCTCGACCCAGCCCTGCTGGGATCCGGCCATGCCGCACACGACGACCGGCAGGTCGCTGTCTGCACCGAGCGCGGCAAGATGCCCCTCGAGCACCGCCGAGAACCCTATGCTGCGGGCCTGCGCCATGCCCTCGTCCGACCGCCGCTCGCCCAGCACCTCGCCCTTCGGCCCCAGAAGCCACAGGCGGAACCGCGACGTGCCCCAGTCGGCGGCGGCGCAGATGGGCGTGGTCACCCCGTCACCACCACGCCGCCATCGACCACCAGTGCCTGGCCCGTCATCGCCGCCGATGCCTCGGAGGCGAGAAAGAGCGTGGGATCCACCATGTGGGCGGGTTCCAGCAGCAGGGGCAGGCACTGGCGCGCGAGGTGGTCCTTCAGCGCCTCCTCCGTCACCCAGAGATCGCGCTGCCGCTTCGTCATCACCCAGCCGGGCATCAGCGCGTTGACCCGGATCCCCTTGGGACCGAGCTCACGCGCAAGGCCCCGGGTCAGCCCGTTGATCCCCGCCTTGGCCGCGACATAGGCCGGATAGCCCGCATTCCCCATCATGTAGCTGATCGAGGAATAGTTGACGATCGCCCCGCCCCCGGCCGCCGCCATGTCCGGCGCGACCGCCTGGGCGGTGAAGAAGTGCGGGCGCAGGTTGATCGAGAGCGAGCGGTTCCAGTCCGCCACGTCGTAGTCCGCCAGCCCATGGCGGTCGTCGGACGCCGCGTTGTTCACCAGCACCGTGATCGGCCCGTTCGCCTCGCGCGCCTGGGACATCGCCGCCCGCAGCGCGTCCACATCGGTGATGTCGCAGGCGATGAAGAGCGGCCGCGCGCCCTGGCGATCCGCCACCTCGTCGCAGAACGCCGACGCATCGGAGCGCTGGACGAAGGCGACGCGCGCGCCCTGCCCCACGAACCCCTCGGTCAACGCGGCCCCGATGCCCGAGCCACCCCCGGTGATGAAGACGGATTTTCCCGCAAGGTCGGGGAACTGCGCCATCGATGAACCCTCCGTGACTGCCGCCACGGTCTTCACCGATCAGCCACACAGGGTCAAGGGCGGCGGGGGGTGCGTGATGAGCCGGGGGGGAGTGGTGGAGCCAAGGGGAGTCGAACCCCTGACCTCTTGAATGCCATTCAAGCGCTCTACCAACTGAGCTATGGCCCCTGGACCGTGGCGCTTCTATCGGCGCGGCACAGCGAGTTCAAGCGAAATCTGGCTCAGGTTTCAGGCTCCTCGCCAGCCACGTCGCCGATCTCCTCAAGCGGCACGGCCCCGTCATCCTCGTCATCCTCGAGAAGGTCGTCGCCGACATCGATGTCGTCCTCGGCCTCGATCACGTCCGGGTCGACCTCGATGTCCTCGGGCACCACGCGGGCGGGCACCTTGGGATCGGGACGCTCGGCCTTGCCGCGCTTGAGGGTGAGCTGGTCGAGGGTGAAGACGCTCTTGCAGGCCGGGCAGGTCGCGGGATCGGTGTTCAGGTCATAGAAACGCGTCGTGCAGGACGGGCACGCGCGCTTCACGCCCCATTCGGGATTGGGCATCGGGGTCCCCTTGGCACCTGTTGCGAAAACCCGTGCGCCTTGCCACAGCCCCCGGACCGGCGCAAGGTCCTTCTGGTCCCGCACCGCACCTACGACCTTCGCAGGTGCAAAACTTGCTTGAAAGCGGCTCCATGGGTAATTAACGTTCGAATGAGAAACTGGGCATCAGAACCCAGGGGTGGGATTTCAGGTGCACCGGCCGCGTCGCCGGCAAAAGGAACCGCTTCGGTGTTGTATCACGCTTTCGAACTGACCCATGCGGCCTTCGGGCCCATGCGGGCGGCAGCGCGCGCCTGACGCAGGAAGCGTTGCAGAGCCCCTTCAACCCGTTCGCCGCCAGCTTCGGCGCCCGGGCCACATCCGCCGCGTTCGACATGTTCATCAACGCGACCCGGCGGTACGGCAAGCCCGACTGGGGATTGGTCGAGACCGAAGTATCGGGCGAGACGGTTTCGGTCACCACCGAAATCGTCCACGCGCTTCCGTTCTGCAACCTGCTGCGCTTCCGGCGCGACTCCATCCTCGCCCAGGCGCGCAGCGACCCGCGGGTCCTGATCGTGGCCCCGATGTCGGGCCATTACGCCACGCTTCTGCGCGGCACGGTCGAGGCCATGCTGCCCGAGCACGAGGTCTACATCACCGACTGGATCGACGCGCGCGAGGTCGCGGTGGTCGAGGGGCGCTTCGACCTTGATGATTACATCGACTACATCCGCGAGTTCGCCCGGCTGCTGGCAAGCCAGGGCGAGCGGGTGTCGATCCTGGCGGTCTGCCAGCCCGGCATCCCCGTGCTTGCCGCCGCCGCGCTGATGGCGGCCGACCGGGAGCCGGCACGCCCGGCCTCGATCGTCCTGATGGGCTCGCCCATCGACACCTCGCGCAATCCCAAGAAACCCAACGACCTTGCGACCGAGCGGCCGCTCAGCTGGTTCCAGAACAACGTGATCACCACCGTGCCCTGGCCCAACAAGGGCTTCCTGCGCCGCGTCTATCCGGGGTTCCTCCAGCTCTCGGGCTTCATGTCCATGAATCTCGACCGGCATGTCGATGCCCATGTCAAGCAGTTCAAGGACCTGGTGAAGGGTGACGGCGACAGCTCGCTCGCGCACCGGACGTTCTACGACGAATACCTCTCCGTCATGGACCTGACCGAGGAGTTCTACATCCAGACCATCGACCGGGTGTTCCAGCGCCGTGCGCTCGCCACCGGCACGTTCATGTACCGCGACCGGCTGGTCGAGCCTGCGGCGATTACCGACATCGCGGTCATGACGGTGGAGGGCGAGAAGGACGACATCACTGGGCTCGGCCAAACCGAGGCGGCGCATGACCTGCTGGTGAACCTGCCCGAGGAGAAGAAGCTGCACTTCGTGGCGCAGAAGGTCGGGCATTACGGCGTCTTCAACGGCTCGCGCTGGCGCAACATGATCCAGCCGAAGATCCGCGACTTCGTCCGCGCCAAGCGTGCAACGGTGCGTGGCTGAAGGTCTGCGTGACCCCACCGGCCGCGGTCGAGCGTCTGACGGCGCTTGACCCGCCCGTGCCCGTCGCCCTGCGGCGGTCTGCGCGGGCGCGCCGGATCACCCTGCGCGTCTCGGCGGCCGATGGTGGGGTGCACCTGACGATCCCCGCCCGCCTGCCGCTGGCGGACGCGCGGCTCTTCCTGCTGCGGCAGGAGGATTGGCTGGCCGCACGGCTTGCCGCCATGCCGCGGCCTGTGGCGGTGACCATCGGCACGGTCCTGCCCATCGAGGGGTGCGCGGTGCCGCTGGTACGGGGGACCGGACGCAGTCCACAGCTTGGTCCTGCGGGACTTGCCCTGCCCGGCGATCCGGCACGCGCGGGGGCGCGGGCGTCCGGGTTTCTGAAGGCACTGGCACGCGACCGGCTGACGGCAGCCGCGGATGCCCATGCCGGGGCGCTGCGCCGGGTGCCCGGGCGGATCACCCTGCGTGATCCGGGCAGCCGCTGGGGGTCCTGCACCCAGCGCGGCGACATGATGTTTTCCTGGCGGCTCGCCATGGCGCCCCCCGCGGTGCTCGACTATGTCGCTGCACACGAGGCCGCGCATCTGGTGGAGATGAACCACGGGCCGGGCTTCTGGCGGCTCGTCGGGCGGCTCTGCCCAGACTGGGAGCGTCACCGGGCCTGGCTGCGGCGGGACGGGGCCGAGCTTCATCGGTACTGCTTCTGACTTCACGCCGCATGGCAGGCAATTCTTAACGGAGGTCGGGTTTACTCGCGGTCGGCGGCCTTTCCGGACGCCATACCGGCAGATGCGGCAGGGTGAGAGATGGACAGACCGAAACCCAGGGCGCGGGCGAAATGCGACAACTGCGCCGGACGGTCGGGCCGACGGTTCGACACGCCCTTCACCATGGCCTTCCAGCCCATCTTCGACATTGCGGCCGGACGGATCTTTGCCCACGAGGCGCTGCTGCGTACGCCCCAGAACGACTCGGCCGGCGCCGTGTTGGCGCAGGTGACGGCCGATACGCGCTACAGCTTCGACCAGTCCGCGCGGGTCAAGGCGATCGAGCTTGCCGCGCGCACGGGCATGCGCGACTGCCTCAGCATCAACTTCATGCCCAACGCGGTCTACAACCCCGACCATTGCATCCAGACAACGCTCTGGGCCGCCGAACTCTACAGCTTTCCCATCGACCGGATCATCTTCGAATTCACCGAGGACGAGCGGATCATCGACAAGGCGCATCTGAAGACCATCGTGTCGAGCTACCGCGCCCGCGGATTCCGCACCGCCATTGACGATTTCGGGGCGGGCTATGCCGGGCTGGGGCTGCTTGCGGACGTGCAGCCTGACATCCTGAAGCTCGACATGGCGCTGATCCGCGACATCCACCGCGATCCCGTGCGCCGCGCCCTGGAGCGCGGACTGGCCCGGATCGCCGATGACCTCGGCATGCTGGTGATCGCCGAGGGGATCGAGACCGAGGGCGAACTCGACTGCATTCTCGGCTTCGGCATCACCCTCGTCCAGGGGTTCCTGATCGCCCGGCCGGCGTTCGAGGGGATCGTGAGCGCCGAGACGATCCTGGCCGGGCGCCAGACGATCCAGCGCGCCGCCGGTTAGCCCGGCGGGGCGCGCATCTGCCGCGGTGCGACCGGCCCCGCGTTGACCCAGCCTCCGCCCACCCAGCTCGACCGTGGGACGGCAGCGCCGGATAACGTGGTCAGCGTGGCCGTTACAGCCCTGTGCGCGATGACCAGGTCATCGGGCACCGCCAGACGCTGCGCATTTGTTCCACTCACCCAGGCAGGCGCCCCACGGTGCCTGTCCCGTCACCGGGCCTCGTGCGGGTCGGGGTGGTCTGGCGCACACCGCACCCCAGGGGGATCGACACGGACCGGCGACGCCTGGCCGCAGCCACCACGTCGCGCACCCCGCCAAGGGCGGTGACGGTCAGCCGAGCGGCCGACGACCGGCGCACAGCTCATCGGTCCTGCCGTTGCCGGGGATCGCGCCCGCTCCCGGGCAGGGTCGCGGTGCCGTCCTCCACCCCGAGGCTCTCGAGCACGTCGCGCAGGATGCTCTCGGCGACCGTGTCGGCGGGCGCTGGGGTCCCGAGCCAGCCCGAGCCCCCCGCCGGACCGCGCATCGGCAGGGGCCGTGGCGGGACACCGTCATGGATCCGCTCCATCGTCGCGCGGAAGATCTCGGCGGGAAGCCCGCCGCCCGCGACGCCGGTCAGGGGCCGGTTGTCGTCATAGCCCATCCAGACGCCGACCACGTAGTCGGCGGAGAACCCGATGAACCATGCGTCGCGGGCAGCCTGCGTGGTGCCCGACTTGCCCGCGACCTCGCGGTCCGGCAGGGCGGCGCGCTGACCCGTGCCGCTGACCACCACCTGGCGCAGCATATAGACCAGCGTTTCGGCCAGATCGGGGCGCAGCACGCTGTCCGAAGCGCCCTGGTCCGAACCCATGAGGGGCTCTGCCTCGCCGCGCAGGCGGATCTCGCGCAGGCCGTAGGGCGTCGCGCGCCGTCCCCCGTTCAGGATCGTGGCATAGACCCCCGCCATCTGGAGGAGCGGCGCCTCGGTCGTGCCCAGCGCCACGGCAGGCCCGGGGGCGAAGGGGCCGGACATGCCGAGTGCGGTGGCCATCGCCCGCACCTTGTCGCGCCCCACCCGTTCGGCCACGCGGACGGTCGCCGTGTTGACCGACCGCGCCAAGGCCTCGGTCAGGGTGATCGGACCGAGATAGCCCTCGGTATAGTTCCTTGGCGACCACGGGCCCGACCCCGGAATGCGCAGGGTGAGGGGTGCGTCCTCGACGATGTCGTTGGGCGAGAGCCCGTCCGCGAGAGCGGCGGCATAGACCACGGGCTTGAAGACCGACCCGGTCTGGCGCATGGCCTGGGTCGCCCGGTTGAACTGACCCGCTTGCGCCGTGACCTCGCGCCCGCCCACGATGGCGCGGACCGCGCCGTCCGGGGACAGGACGACGACCGCCGCCTGCGCGGTCGAGCCGGGTCGGACCTTGGTCGCGAACACCTCGGCCACCGCCGCCTCGGCCGCCGCCTGCAGCCGCGCATCAAAGGTTGTGCGGATCTCCACATCCTCGGTCGTGGCGCGGGTGAGGAACGCGGGACCGCTCTCCATCACCCAGTCAGCGAAATACCCGCCCGAGATGGCGGCGGCCGCCGATGACAGCCGCGCCGGATTCGCCCGAGCCTCGGCCGCCTCGGCGGCCGTCAGGTAACCCTGCGCCTCCATCAGACCGAGGATCACCGCCGCACGCCCCTGGGCCCGGCCGAGATCCGAGGTGGGGGCATAGCGCGAGGGCGCCTTCAGGAGCCCGGCCAGCATCGCGGCCTCGGCCGGTGTCACCGCCCGCGCGCTCTTGCCGAAGTAGCGCTGCGATGCCGCCTCGAACCCGTAGGTACCCGCACCGAGATAGACGCGGTTGAGATAGATCGAGAGGATCTCGTCCTTGGTGTACTTGATCTCCATCGCCAGGGCGAGCGGCACCTCGCGCAGTTTGCGCTGCCAGCTGCGCTCTGCGCCGAGGAACACGACCTTCGCCGTCTGCTGGGTCAGGGTGGAGCCGCCCTGCACCATCCCCCCGGCCTGGAGATTGACGAGCATCGCCCGCATGATTCCCACGGGATCGACCCCGAGATGGTCATGAAACCGGCGATCCTCGGTCGCAATGACGGCGTGGACAAGGTGGGGGGACACCTCGCCCGCCCGCACCGTGCCGCCGAACTGATCGCCGCGCCACGCAAAGACCCCTCCCGCCCGATCGGTCAGCGTGACGGATCCGCGCGCACGACCGTCGAGCAGCGTCGCGACCGCGGGCAGGTCGGCATAGGCGATCAGGGTCGCCGCGCCCACCACCATGCCGAGCCCGAGTCCCACGCGCAGCCCAGTCCACCAGACGACGCGCAGGATGGCCAGCAGGAGGCGCCGCAGCGCACGCTCCACCAGCCCGGGACGCGTCGCCCCCCGGCCAAGCCCGGCCGCCCCCGGACCCGGGGCCGCCCCTCGATTGCGCGCCATGACTGCTCTGCCCACCGCGATTGTTATGGGCACGACCATAGACCGCCCGCGCGGGTTTGTGGAGCGCACCGGGGCAACACCATGGGAATTCTTCCACGCCAGCTGCCCCGTTTGCGTGCCCAAATCTTTCGCAGTGCCTGTTTCGCAGCCAGTGGGCGCGCCCACGCCCGGAAAGGGTCGCCATGGATCGCCCAGAATTGCGGCGAATTCACGGGATCGGCGAAACTGGCACGTAGCTTGCTTGGTAAACCCGAAGAAGGGGGCAATCGCGCCTTCCAGGGACGAGTGACGGGGACAGGATGAAACTCATCATTGCGGTCATCAAACCCTTCAAGCTGGAGGAGGTGCGCGAGGCGCTCACCACCATCGGCGTGCAGGGGCTGATGGTCTCGGAGGTCAAGGGCTATGGCCGCCAGTCGGGCCATACCGAGATCTACCGAGGCGCAGAATACGTCGTGAACTTCGTACCCAAGATCAAGCTCGAGCTCGTGGTGCCCGACGCCATGGTGGACAAGGTGGTCGAGGCGCTCGCGAGCACGGCCAAGACGGGGAAGATCGGGGACGGCAAGGTCTTCGTGCTCAATGTCGAACAGGCCCTGCGCGTGCGCACGGGCGAGACGGGCGACGACGCACTATGACCGACAAGGGGATCTCGGGAGTGAGGATGACGATGAAACGACTGACGAATTTCGCCGGGGTGGCGGCGATGACGGCCCTGGCGGCCACGCCCGCACTGGCTCAGGAACCGATCACCTTCGACAAGGGCGACATCGCCTGGATGAGCGTCTCGACGATCTTGGTGCTTCTGATGACGCTGCCGGGTCTCGCGCTGTTCTATGGCGGGCTCGTGCGGTCCAAGAACATGCTGTCCGTGCTGACCCAGGTCTTTTCCATCGTGGCCATCGTGGCGGTGATCTGGATCGTCTACGGCTACAGCCTCGCCTTTTCGGACGGGGGCGCCCTTAACCTCTATGTCGGCGGGCTGTCCAAGATGTTCCTCGCGGGCATGGACCTCAACACACCCGCCGCAACGTTCTCGAATGGGGTCTACATCCCCGAATACCTCTTCGTGATGTTCCAGATGACGTTCGCCTGCATCACACCCGCGCTGATCGTCGGCGCATTTGCCGAGCGGGTGAAATTCTCAGCCCTGATCGTCTTCGTCGTGCTCTGGGTCACGCTGATCTACTTCCCCATGGCCCACATGGTCTGGTGGTGGGGCGGCCCGGACTATTTCGCGGCCCAGGCGACCGCGCTCGCCGCGGCGACGGCGGCCGGCGACACGGCCGCGGCCGAAGCGGCGCAGGCGGCGCTGTCCGCCAACGGGCTGCTCTTCAACTGGGGCGCGCTCGACTTCGCCGGTGGCACGGTGGTGCACATCAATGCCGGGATCGCCGGGCTGGTCGGTTGCCTCGTGATCGGCAAGCGCGTGGGCTATGGCAAGGAATCCATGCCCCCCCACAGCCTCGTTATGACCATGATCGGCGGGGCCCTGCTCTGGGTCGGCTGGTTCGGGTTCAACGCGGGCTCGAACCTCGAGGCCAATGCGGTGAGCGTGCTTGCCATGCTCAACACGTTCACCGCCACGGCGGGCGCTGCGGTGGCCTGGCTGCTGGCGGAATGGGCGATGAAGGGCAAGCCCTCGCTGCTCGGTCTCGTGACCGGTGCGGTCGCGGGCCTCGTGGCGGTGACGCCTGCCTCGGGCTGGGGCGGACCGGTGGGCTGCATGTTCCTCGGCATCGTCGCGGGCGTCGTCTGCCTCATTTTCTGCACCACGGTGAAGAACGCGTTCGGCTACGATGACAGCCTCGACGTCTTCGGCGTGCACTGCATCGCCGGGATCATCGGCGCGATCGGGACGGGGATCCTCGTGAACCCCGGCCTCGGCGGTGCGGGGATCCCCGACTACATCAGCCAGCCCGGCAGCCTGATCGTTGCCGATTACGTCTTTGGCACCGCAGTCTGGGCGCAGGTGAAGGCAGTGATCTTCACCCTGCTCTTCTCGGGCATCGGGTCATTCATCATCTTCAAGATCGTGGACATCGTCATCGGCCTGCGGCCGTCGGTGGATACCGAACGCGAGGGGCTCGACCTCGCGGAACATGGCGAGCGCGCCTACACGGTCTGAGCCATCCCCAGGGGGGCCGGGTCCGGTCCCTCCGACTTGAGCCCGGGCAGCGATGCCCGGGCCTTTTTTTGCGCGGCTCAGGCGGGGAGCGGTGGTGGCAGGGTGGCCTGCACCGCGGGCCGGGCCATCTGGGTCGCGAGATAGGCCGCCAGGGCGGGGGCGGCAGCGATCATCCCCTTCGTCTCGGGAAACATGTCGAGGTAGAAGAGGATGGGCGTGAGATAGGACTGCGCCACGCCCGGCGCCCCGGCATCGATGGCGCCGCTCTGCACGGCCTGGGCGAGGATGCCCATGTGCCGCGTCACCTCCGGCATCACCGCGTCGATTGCAGCGCGGTCGGGGCTCTTGTCCGCCGTTTTGGGAAAGAAATAGGCAAAGACATATTGCCGGATCAGCACCGGCTCCGCCGCGGTCTGGACGTAGGACGCCCATTGCTCGGCCCGCGCCGCCGCCACGGCATCTGCCGGTCGCAGCGCGGGACCGTCGAACGCCGCATCAATGTATCCGATGATCGCCCGGGATTCCGCGATGGCGACATCGCCATGGCGCATCACCGGCACCTTGCCGAGCGGGTTGATGGCAAGGATGTCGGGCGTGTGGGGGGGCGAGGGCACGAGCCGGTGCGCCACCCCCTTCTCACCCGCCGCGATGCGGGTGGCCCAGACGAAGTTGCTCTGGGGCAAGCCATGTATCTCGATATCCGCCATGATGGGGTCCCTTGGTTCCGCGGGCCGGCCTGCCCGTCAATCCGAAGAGACGGACGGACCCGCCGTTTCGACATAGCGCGGTCGATTTCCCCAGGCCCGCCTTGCGCGTGGCGGGGGGCCGCGCTAGGCCCCGGCCATGCCCGCGCTGCCGCCCCTCGCCTACGCCCCGCCGCCCGGGCCGCTCCGCGTGCTCTACGCCGACGCGGCGGTGCTCGTGATCTCGAAGCCCGCGGGGCTGCTCTCGGTCCCGGGCAAGGGTCCGCATCTGGCCGACTGCGTGGCGACCCGGGCACGCGCCGCCTATCCGGGCGCGCGGATCTGCCACCGGCTCGATCTCGACACCTCGGGGATCATGGTGCTGGGCCTGACGGCGGCGGCCCACAGGACGCTCTCGATGGCCTTCGAGGCGCGGGGGGTGGACAAGTGTTATGTGGCCCGGATCTGGGGCGAGCCGGAGGACGAGGCCGGTCGGATCGAGGCGCCGCTGGCCTTCGACCCCGACCATCCGCCACGCCAGAGGATCGACCCCGCAGGCCGCCCCTCGGTCACCGACTGGGTGGTGATGGCGCGGGAGGGGGGCACTGCGCGGCTGCGCCTGTCGCCCGTCACGGGGCGAAGCCACCAGCTTCGGGTCCATCTGCTCAGCATCGGGCATCCGATCCTGGGCGATCCGCTCTATGCCCAAGGGGCGGCGCGCGCGGCGGCGCCACGGCTTCTGCTCCATGCCGAAACGATCGGGTTTCGCCATCCGGTTTCGCGCGATCCGGTCCGGTTCACCGATCCCTGCCCGTTCTAGCGCGGCGACCCCGCAGGCGCCCGCGGGGGCGGCGAGCGAGCGGGCGCGGACCGGCGCATTGGGTCAGGGTGCCATCACCGCGCGGTGCGAGACGCTGCCCGGTGGCGCCCCTACCCGAACCGCGCCATGATCCGCCCACGGATCTGGTCGCGTTTCTGGCGGTAGGCGCGCAGCTTCTCGTCGCGGGTCTCGCCCAGGCCCGTGGGGTCGAGGATCGGCCAGAACTCCACGTCCACCGCATTGTGGCGGGTGTACTCCAGCGCCTGGCGCTGTGCGGAGGGCGACAGGGCCACGATCAGGTCGTAGCCCCCGAGATTGTCGCCCCATTGCTCCATCTCGTCGAAGGACCGGGCGCGGTGACGGGTCAGGGTCACGCCGATCTCGTCGCAGACCGCGATGGCAAACCCGTCGATCTCGATGTCGTGGCGCACGCCTGCGGACTGGACATAGACCTTGCGGCCATGCTCGGCCTTCATGATCCCCTCGGCCATCGGCGAGCGGACGGCGTTGTGATCGCAGCAGAACAGCACCGACTGGGGGCGCAGAAGCACCGGGTCAGCCCTTGAAATGCAGCACGCAGATCAGGGTGAAGAGGCGCCGGGCCGTGGCATGGTCGGTCTCGACCTTGCCCTCCAGCCGCTCGAGAAGCTGGCGCGACCCCTCGTCATGGATGCCGCGTCGGCCCATGTCGATGGCCTCGATCTGGCCCGGCGGCAGGCGCTTGACCGCGTCATAGTAGCTTTCGCAGATCTGGAAGTAGTCCTTGATGACCTGGCGCAGCGGGGCGAGCGACAGGTGGAATTCCGCCGCCGGATCGCCTCCCTCGGTCGAGACGGCAAAGACCAGCCGCCGCTCTCGCACCGCGAGGCCGAGGCGGTAGGGCCCCATCGGGCGCCCGGGCAGGGCGAAGCGGTTTTCCTCCAGCAGGTCAAAGATCGCGACCCGGCGCTCCTGCTCGATCTCGGGCGTGGGCAGGGGCAGACCGTCCTCGTCCAGGCGGATCTCGATCAGCCGGTCGCTCACGCAGCATCCCCCCGGTTCAGCCGGTCGAGCCGCGCGGTGACCGAGAGCCCGTGCGCCTCCAGCCCCTCCGCGCGCGCCAGCGTGGCCGCCGCGGGTCCGATCGCGGCAAGCGCCCCGGGGGTCATCCGCGCGAGGGTTGTGCGCTTGACGAAATCGAGCACCGAGAGACCGGAGGAGAACCGGGCCGAGCGCGCCGTGGGCAGCACGTGGTTCGGCCCGCCGACGTAATCCCCGATCGCCTCGGGCGTCCAGGCGCCGAGAAAGATCGCCCCGGCATGGGTGATGCGCGCGGCGAGCGCGTCGGGGTCGTCGACCAGCAGCTCCAGATGCTCGGGCGCGAGCCGGT
Source organism: Paraoceanicella sp. (assembly GCA_031399375.1). Classification (GTDB taxonomy): domain Bacteria; phylum Pseudomonadota; class Alphaproteobacteria; order Rhodobacterales; family Rhodobacteraceae; genus Paroceanicella. The sequence continues at coordinate 8,415 of JANNOT010000055.1, read as the reverse complement.
CCGACAGCGCCGCCGCCTCGTCGAGATCGCGCACCACGATCACGGCCCCGAAATCCCGCCAGCTCGCGCCCGCGATGGCGCGCCGGGCGAGCGTGGTCAGCCGTCGCTCCACCGCCACCGCCACCGCCTGGCCAAACCCGGCATCGGGGGTGATGAGGATCGCCTGCGCGCTCGCGTCATGCTCGGCCTGGCTGAGCAGATCGAGCGCGACCCAGTCCGGGTCGTTGGCGGCATCGGCGATGACCAGCACCTCCGACGGTCCGGCGATCATGTCGATGCCGACCTGCCCGAACACCCGCCGCTTGGCCGCTGCGACATAGGCGTTGCCCGGCCCGGTGATCTTGTCGACCGGCGCGATCGTCTGGGTGCCGTAGGCGAGCGCCGCGATCGCCTGGGCGCCGCCGATCCGGTAGACCGTGTCCACCCCCGACAGGCGCGCGGCGAGGAGCACGAGCGGGTTCAGGACCCCGTCCGGCGCCGGGGCCGCGATGACGAGCCGCCCCACGCCCGCGACCTGGGCCGGGATCGCGTTCATCAGGACCGAGGAGGGATAGGAGGCAAGGCCCCCCGGGACATAGAGCCCGGCGGAGGCGACCGGCGTCCAGCGCCAGCCGAGCTCTGCCCCCGTGGGTTCCACCCAGCGGGCATCCTGGGGCATCTGGCGTGCGTGATAGGCGCGGATGCGCGATGCAGCAAGCTCCAGCGCGTCCCGCTGGTCCGCGGGCACGGCGGCGATGGCTGCCTCCATCTCCGCCGCCGAGACGACGAGGGTCGCGGGGGTCAGCGTCACCCGGTCCCAGCGCTGGGTGTAGTCGATCAGCGCCGCGTCGCCCCGGGCGATCACGTCGGCGATGATCCCCGCGACGGCGGCATCCACATCCGCCGACACCTCGCGCTTTTGCGTCAGAAACCCGCGGAATGCGGCCTCGAAGCCGGGATCGGCGGTATCGAGGCGGATGGGCATGGCGCGCTCCCTTGGCGATGGCTCGCGTCAGGCTTTAGCGGCTGATCCCCCGCGCCTCAAGCGCGACCCCTCAGCGTGTCGCGCGCGCCTCGCGCCGGTACCAGCCGTCGGCGGTCTGGGTCGCGCGGCGGATCCGCTCTCGCTCGCGCGCCTCGCCCGGGGTCTCGGCACGCAGGACCGCGTCGACCAGCGTGTCGGCGCGGCGGAACGGGATCACCTGGACCAGCGGCATGCCCTTTTCCAGCGTGTAGAGCCCGTCGGGCGCCGTGGCGATGTAGGGAAAATGGATCGGCGAGGCATAGGCGTCGGTATCGACCACGCCCGACAGCACGGTGATCGGCGCCGGATCACGGTTGAGCGGCGGGACGAACAGGCAGCTCCATCCCGGGCGGGTCCGCACGACCCAATGGTTATGGATCTTGCCCGGCGGACGGGGCTGCGCCGGGTGTCCCTTGATCTGGTAGGGCAGATGGTTGCTCGCCATCGTCCGGTCGAATTCCCACCCCGTCTCGACCTGTGCGCCATCCTTCACGATTTTCAGCCGCACGGTGGCGGCCAGCGGAATGATCCAACCCGTCGCCATGGCATCGAGAAACGGCAGGCAGCGCTTGACGGTCAGACCGTTCGAGCGCGGCCCGAGCTCGGCCTGGTCGATCGCAGGCAGCTTGCGGAACCAGTCGGGCAGCGCCTTGCGTGCGGGAAAGGGCGGCGCGATCACGCCCTCGTCCTCGGGGCGGCACAGAAATTCAAGGATCGGGCGGGGGCGTCGGAACATGGGACCTGCGGGGCTCTGGGGCCGCGCCCGGCGGAGGCCGGGCGCGGACGGGGACCGGGCGCGATCCGGGAACCGATCAGTCGTCGTCGCCCGACGAGTTCGAAGAGCTGTTCGAGGACGAGTTGCTCGAGCTGTTGGACGAGGAATTGCTCGACGAGTTGGACGACGAATTGTTTGAGCTGTTCGAACTCGAACCACGCCGGTCATCCCGGTCGCCGTCATCGTTGCCGTCATTGTCGCCGTCGCGTTCCCGGCCGCGTGAGCGGTCGTCACGGTCGTCATCGTCGCCGTCCCGGCCACGAACACCACGGTCATCATCGTCGCCGTCGTCCCCGTCGTCGGCGTCTCCGTCGTCCCAATCGTCCCTGTCATTGTCATCGCCGTCATCGCCGTCATCGTCGCGGTTCCAGCCACGCGCGGCGACCCGGTCATCATCGTCATCGTCGTCGCCATCATCGTGCCAGCCGCCACGCTGCGCGCTGCGCGTGGCGCGGTCGGCCTCGTCGCCCGAGACGACGTTCCGGGCGTCGCGGACCATGTTGCGCAGGGCATCGCCCAGGCTCATGTCGTCGGCCCGGGCCTGGGTGCCGAGGAGCGCGGTGCTGGCGAGGAGCGCCATAAGGGTGCGGTTCATCGTGTCGATCCTTCTCTCTGCGACCCTTTCGGGCCGTGATGCAGAGAGAACGACCCGCCTGCGCGGTCTATTCCGCCCGGGACGGCAGAAAACCCTCACTCATGGCGCGGTGCGCGGGCGGCGCGGGCAAGGGTCGGGCGGGTGACGTCGCGCAGGGTCACGTTCAGGCAATCGACGTCGAGCGCCAGCTCCCCATCCCCGGCGAGGATCAGGCGCAGGGTCCCCGCACCGTCCGCAGCCGCGTCGAACACGAGCGTGAGGAGGGAGAAGACCGTGTCCCGCTCGCCCTGCGCGAGACCCGCGGCGCGAACGGCGCGCACGTCGTCGATCACCAGCAGCGCGCGCACCCGCTCGAACGGGCGACCGGCCCGCTCGGCGGTTGCGCGGTCCTCCCACCGGAAGCGGTTGAGGAGAAGGCCGAGGCGCCGCCGCTTGCCGTCCCACCGGATATCGGCGGTCTGGCCGACCGCGTCCTGGATCAGGGCCGACAGGATCGGCAGATCCTCCGACGTCGCCGCGATCAGGCGCAGCGGCCGCTCCTCGCCATCCTCGAACCGCGCGTCGGTCATCGCCTAACCCCGGATGCGCTGGATGTCGGCGCCGCAGGCCGAAAGCTTGTCCTCGAGCCGCTCGTAGCCGCGGTCGAGGTGATAGACCCGTGCCACCGTCGTCTCGCCCTCGGCGGCGAGCCCCGCCAGGATCAGGCTGACCGAGGCGCGCAGGTCGGTCGCCATCACCGGGGCGCCGCGCAGCCGCTCGACCCCCGTCACGGTGGCCGTACCACCATGGACCTCGATGCGCGCGCCCATGCGCGCCAGCTCGGGCGCGTGCATGAAGCGGTTCTCGAAGATCCGCTCCTCCAGCACCGATCGCCCCTCGGCGAGCGTCAGGAGCGCCATCATCTGCGCCTGGAGATCGGTGGGAAAACCCGGAAAGTGTTCGGTCACCACATGGACCGGGCGCAGGGCGCCGTTGCGGCGGCTGACCACGAGGCCGCGGGGTGTCTCCTCCACCGCCACATCCGCCTCCTCAAGCTTGTCGGCGAACGCGCCGACCAGCGCGCGCGTGCCCCCGACCAGCTCGACCCGCCCGCCGGCAAGCGCGGGGGCGAGCATGTAGGTGCCAAGCTCGATCCGGTCGGCGACGACCCGGTGCGTGGCCCCGTGCAGACGCTCGACCCCCTCGATCTCGATGGTCCCGGTACCCTCGCCCGCGATCTCGGCCCCCATGGCCCGCAGGCAGCGGGCGAGATCGACAATCTCGGGCTCGCGCGCCGCGTTGCGCAGGACCGTCGTCCCGTGCGCCAGGGTGGCGGCGAGCATCACGTTCTCGGTCGCGCCGACCGACACGAGCGGAAAATCGACCACCGCGCCCCTCAGGCCGCCGGGTGCCGCCGCATGGACATAGCCGTCACGCAGGTCGAGCGTGGCCCCGAGCTTCTCCAGCCCCATGAGGTGAAGGTCCACGGGCCGCGCGCCGATGGCACAGCCCCCCGGCAGCGACACCTCGGCCCGTCCGGACCGCGCCAGCAGCGGCCCGAGCACCAGGATCGAGGCGCGCATCTTGCGGACGATCTCGTAATCCGCGCGGGTGGAGGCGAGCCGCTCGGCCCCCAGCACCAGCACGCGCCCGCCCTGCAGCGCCGCGACCTCGCACCCCAGGCTCTGGAGCAGGTCGGTCATCGTGGCGATGTCGGCGAGCCGGGGCGCATTCGTCAGTGTCAGCGGCTCGTCGGTCAGGAGGGCAGCGGGCATGAGCGTGAGGCAGGCGTTCTTGGCGCCCGACACGGCGATCTCGCCCGAGAGCGGCCGCCCGCCCCGTACCACGATCTTGTCCATGCCCCTCAGGCCCCGTCCTTGGCCCCGTCCTTGGCCCCGTCCGCGACCCCGTCCTTGGCCCCGTCCTTGGCCCCGTCCGCGACCCCGTCCCCGGGCCCCGGGTTCTGGTCGGGCGACGCCTGCGCCACCCCCGCGGCCTTGGCACGCTCGAACGCCTTGCGGCGGGCGAGATTGGCCTTCAGAGCCTCGGCAAGCCGGTCGCCCCGGTCATCTTTCTTCGACGTCTTAGCCCGATCTTTACCCATGCCCGCGTCTCTATCCCATGCCGGGTGGCGGGTCCAGAATGGGCTTGCAACCCTGCCACGTTCGGCTAGAACCGCGATCGTCGCTGCCGTAGCTCAGGGGTAGAGCACTCCCTTGGTAAGGGAGAGGCCGAGAGTTCAAATCTCTCCGGCAGCACCAGGTCAGGTCAGCGCCTCCGCTCCTCCCGACATGGCCGGTCAGCCCAAATCGAACCCCACGGGAAACCGCCCCAGTACGGCCGTGACGGCCCCCTTGTCGATCGGCCCGTCGGCGGCGATCCGGGCAATCAGGCCGCGGGTCTTGTCCTCGCGCACCTCGGCGACGCGGGCACGGATGCCGGCCTCGGCCAGGGCGGCATCGTAGACCCGGATGATGGCGAGCCGACGCAGCGCGGGCTTGAAGATCTTTCCCACGGCGGTCTTGGGCAGGCTGGCCAGGATCTCGACATGCTTGGGGATCGCTGCCCGTTCGGGGATCCGGGCCGAGGCATGGGCCACCAGGTCCTCGGGTGTCACCGCGGCACCGGCGACCAGCTCCACATAGGCCGCGGGCACCTCGCCCGCATGGGCGTCGGGCTGGCCGATGGCGCCGGCCATGGCGACGGCGGGGTGGGACGCCAGGGCCTCCTCGATCATCGCGGGGTCGATGTTGTGGCCGCCGCGGATGATCAGATCCTTCGCCCGGCCGGTGATCCAGAGATAGCCGTCGGCGTCGATCCGCCCCAGATCGCCGGTGCGCAGATGCCCCTCGGGCGTGAACACGCCCGCGTTTCGCTGCGCCTCGCGGTAGCCGGGAAAGACCCCGGGGCTCTTCACGCAGATCTCGCCGATCTCGTCCACGCCGCAGCGCCGCTCGATCCCGCCGTCCGCATCCGACAGCAGGATCGCGACCTCCGTGTAGGGCATGGGAAGGCCGACCGAGCCCACCTTGCGCGCGCCGAGGGGCGGGTTGCAGGCGACGAGGCAGGTCGCCTCGGTCATCCCGTAACCCTCGAGAATCTTCACCCCGCAGGCCGCCTCGAACCGCGAGAAGAGCTCGAGCGGCAGGGGCGCCGAGCCGCAGATGGCAAAGCGCAGCGAAGAGACGTCGGCGTCCACCGGCCGCTGCATAAGGGCGGAGACCGCCGTGGGCACGGTGATCAGGAAGGTGACGCGCCAGCGCGCGATCAGCTTCCAGAAATTCTCCATGACCCCGGCCCCGCGATAGCCCTGGGGGGTCGGCATGACCATGTGCGCGCCCGAGGAGACGCAGGACATCAGGATCGGGTAGGCCGCGAAGACGTGGAAGAGCGGGAGCGGACAGAGCAGCACGTCCTCATGGGTGAACAGAAGCTCCCGCGCGCACCAGCCGTTGTAGATCATCCCCGACTGGCGGTGCTGGGCGATCTTGGGCAGGCCGGTCGTGCCGCCGGTGTGGAAATAGGCGGCGATGGGATCGCCCGGCGCCTCCTCGAACGACAGCCGGTCCCCCGCCTCGGCGGCAACGCTTGCGCCGAACCCCAGGACCCGCGCGGGATGGCCGCCGGTCGCCTTGGGCCGGACGAACGGGATGATCCAGCGCTTGGGCGCGTCGAGATAGGGGGCGAGGTCAACCTGCAGGATCGTGGTGACCCCCGGCGCCTCGGCCACCGCCCGTGCCGCACGCTCTGCCACGTCCGAGCGCGGGAACGGCGCGAGGGTCACCAGGACCTTTGCGCCGGTCTCGCGCAGGATCCCCGCGATCTGCGCGGGCTCCAGCAGGGGGGAGATCGGGCAGACCACCCCCGCCGTCGCCCCGGCCAGCAGCGCCACCGCCGCCTCGGGACAGTTGGGCAGCAGATAGGCGACGGGCGCATCGGGCGTGACGCCGAGCCTGCGAAAGAGGTTCGCAGCCTGGGTGACGCGGGTGCGCAGGTCGCCCCAGGTCAGGGTGACCGCCCGGTCGCGCGGGCCCGAGGTGATCTGAAAGCTGACGGCCGGACGCGCGGGATGGGCGGACGCGGTGGAGCAGAGCAGCGCGTAGACGGTGCGGGCGGTCCAGCGCCGCTCCACCGGCATCTCCGCCTCCAGCATGACCTTGTCGGCCAGGGTGGCCAGTTGATGCATCGACACCTCCCGTCGGGCGGATGCCGACCTGCGGCACCCGTCATTTGGTTCGACGGTGACCGATCGGGCAAAACCGCGCAAGCGGCGGGTGCGGGGTCAACGACCGTCGGCCCGCCGGGCACCTGGGACCGGAGCGGCACGCCTGCCTGCGTCCGGCTGGTCGGAGCGAGACTGGACCTATGTCGCCGCCCCGTCGCCGTGCCGTCAGGCCCGGCAGTCCACCAGCCCGCGCGCGCTTGCACGCGCCGCGGCGGAATTGCCGCGGTCCGAACGGTCGAAGTAACCCAGGGTCACGACCGTCCCGATATCGATCCCCTCCACCCCGAGCGACGCGCCCGCGATCGCGCGGTCGACCTGCACGAGTGCCGTGCCCCCGCCGAGGCGGAGGCTGTCGCGGCTGCCGGTCTCGTCCTCGGCCGTCAACACACCCCGGCCGCCGGGAATGGCGCAGACCATGCGCTGACCCGGGCCGAGACTGCCGAGGATGCGGCCGTCCAGGCGGATGGTGACGGGGGCGTAGGAAAAGAGCGTGCCGGGGCGAAAGATCTCGACCGTCGCAGGGCCATCACCCGAGCCCGCGCAGCCCGCCAGCAGGGCGAAGAGGCACGCAAGCCGCCTCATGCCGCGATGCCGTCGGTGAACTGGAGCCGGGCGAGTCGGGCATAGAGCCCGCCCTCGGCCACGAGCGCCTCATGGGTGCCTTCTGCCACGATCCGCCCCTCCTGCAACACCACGATCCGGTCGGCCTTCTTCACCGTCGCGAGCCGGTGCGCGATGATCAGCGTGGTGCGCCCCTGGGACAGCCGCTCCACCGCCTGCTGCACCGCACGCTCGCTTTCCGCATCGAGCGCGGACGTCGCCTCGTCGAGCAGGAGCACCGGCGCATCGCGCAGGATGGCGCGGGCAATGGCGATCCGCTGGCGCTGGCCCCCCGACAGCATCACCCCGCGCTCTCCGACATAGGTGTCATACCCCTGGGGCAGGCGGGCGAGAAACTCGTGCGCCGCCGCCGCCCGGGCCGCGGCCTCGACCTCCGCATCGCCCGCCCCGGGACGGCCGAAGCGGATGTTCTCGCGTGCCGTGGTGGCGAAGATCACCGGCTCCTGCGGCACGAGCGCGAAGCGGGTCCGTGCCGCCTCGGGGTCCAGTGTCGCGAGATCGGCGCCGTCGAGCAGCACGCGCCCCCCGTCGGGATCGTAGAACCGCAGCAGAAGCTGGAAGATCGTGGTCTTGCCCGCGCCCGACGGCCCGACGATCGCCACCGTCTCGCCCGGCGCGATGCGCAGGGTCACGGCGTCGAGCGCCGCGACTTCCGGCCGCCCGGGATAGCGGAAGCTGACGGCGTCGAGCGTCACCGCGCCCCGCGGCGGCGGCAGGGGCGCGGGGTTCGCGGGCCGCGCGATCGTGTCGGGGGCGTGCAGGAGCTCGACCAGCCGCTCGGTCGCCCCCGCGGCACGCAGGACCTCGGACCAGACCTCGGACAGGGACGCGACCGCGCCCGCGACCATGACGGAATAGATCACGAACTGTACCAGCTCGCCCGGCGTCATGGTCCCCGCCCGCACGTCGCGCGCCCCGATCCAGAGCACGCCGACAATGCCGGTGAAGACGAGGAAAATTACGATCGCAGTCAGGAGCGCCCGGGTGAAGATGCGCGCCCGCGCCGCCTCGAACGCCCGTTCGGTCAGGGCGCCAAACCCCGCGCGGCTTGCGCCCTCGTGGGTATAGGCCTGCACGGTCTGGGCGGCGAGCAGCGTCTCGGACGCCATGCCCGAGCTTTCCGCGATCCGGTCCTGGCTGTCGCGCGACAGGCGGCGGAGCTTTCGGCCCAGCGTCATGATCGGCACGATCACCAGCGGCACGACCAGGAGCACGAG
>JANNOT010000032.1:0-8065 GCA_031399375.1 Paraoceanicella sp. | reverse complement strand
CCCCGCCCGCCACGGATTCCTCGACCGCCCCGGGATCGGACGCGCCGCGGCCCAGAAAGCCGAAGTTCACGCAGTAATGGTCCGCCCCCCGGATCAGGTTGCCGATGATGTTGGGGCCCGAGCACGAGGTGTCGAAATGCGGCCCCGGGGTCATCCCGATCATGGTGGTGCAGCCGCCCGCCAGGGCATGGTCGGCCTGCTGGGGCGACAGGAAGTGCGCGTGCCCCTCCACCGCGCCCGCGGTCACGATGTAGAAATCGCCATGCACGCAGGTGGTGTTGGGCCCGGTGCGCAGGCGCGGGTCCACGCCGGGCATGATGTCGGGGTTCCCCGCCTTGCCCACGCCGACGATCCGCCCGTCGCGGATGCCGATATCGCCCTTCACGATCCCGAGGATGGGATCGATGATGGTCGCGTTGTGCACGACCATGTCGAGCGCGCCCGAGGCATAGGTGCCCGTGGTCTGGAACCCCTCGCCGTCGCGCATCGACTTGCCGGCACCCGTGGTCAGTTCCTCTCCCGGGACGGTGAAGTCATGCTCCACCTCGGCGATCAGGCCGGTGTCGCCCAGGCGGAAGAGGTCGCCCTTGGTGGGCCCGTAGATCTCGGCATAGGCCTTGCGGCTGATCTTGACCATTATGCGCCCCTGTATCCGCGTGCCCGTGCCCGCTCCAGCCCCGCGTCCCGCGCGCCGGGCGCGTCGAGCGGCCCCTCCACCAGTCCCGCGACGCCCCGCACCAGCCGGTCGCCCGCCAGCGGGATCAGCGTCACCTCCTTGGCCATGCCCGGCTCGAACCGCACGCCGACGCCGGATGGCGCGTCGATGCGCATCCCCCAGGCGGCCGCCCGGTCGAAGTCGAGCGCGCGGTTCACCTCGAAGAAATGCGCGTGGCTGCGCACCTGGACGTCGCGGTCCCCCGTGTTGGTGACGGTGATGACCGTCGCGGGACGGCCTGCGTTCAGCTCGATGTCCTCGTCGGGCGTGATGATCTCGCCGGGGATCTCGCCCGCCTCGTCCCGGGCACCGGGGCCGATGGGCTGGAAGACGACGAGCATCTTCGTGCCCTCGCGGAAATTCCCCTCGCAGGAGATCACGGGGATCATCGCGGCCACCCCCGGCTCCACATCGTCGGTGGTGAGCAGCCGCCCCGCCATCTCGACGATGTCGGTATAGGGCATGTTGCGGCGGGCGGCGAACAGCATCTCGTCGGCAATCAGGGCGATGGCCTCGGGGCAGCTGAGGGGGATGCCCGCTGCCCTGTGGCGCCGCGCGAATTCTGCGGCGGTAAAGAGCGTCAGGCGCTCGATCTCGGTGGGCGTCAGGTTCATGGGCGGTCCTTCGGCTCAGGTGGCGAAGAGGCGGGCATCGCTGCGCGCGTGGCGGGTCAGGGCGATCTCGACGACGGGGGTGAAGGCGCAGAGCCGGGCGGGGGCGGGGCGGGCGAGGAGGTCCGCGGCCTCGGCGCGCGCCGCGCCGACCGCCGCCTGGGCCGCGAGATGGCCGACCAGCCCCAGCCGGACGGCCGCCGCCGCAGCGCCCTGGACCAGCGCCCAGGCCGACAGCGCCTCGGCCGCGGCAAGGCCGAGCCCGGCCTCGCGCCAGACAACACCCTGCGCCACGGGCAGGTGACCGCGGCCCGACCCCTCCGCCGCCTCGCGGAAGCGCGCCGCCGCGGCCCCGCCCAGGCGGGCATGGACCGACAGCAGCGCGCGCCCGGCCCGGATCGACCCCGCCCGGGCGGGCGCGGACCAGGTCGCGCGATCGACCTCGGCATCGATCGCGGCCTCGGCGGCCGCGTCGCGGGCCGACCACGCCGCGCGCACGGCCACCCGATCGAAGCCCTGCCAGCGATGCCTGAGCAGGTCGGTCATCAGGGCCGCGAGCGTCTCGGGTCCGGTGACCAGCCCCGCGGCCGCCAGGCCCTCCAACCCCCAGGAGAACGCAAATCCGCCGGACGGAAACGCGCTGTCGCCGTGCTGGAGGATACGCAGGAGCGCATCAGGGTCCATCGAGCACCTCCACCGCATCGGCGAGAGGACCGAGCCGGGCCAGCGCCGCGTCGCGCGGGCCGTCGAGCAGGACGGCCAGCACCGGGTCCTCGAACCGCACCCGCCAGTGCAGATGCCCCGCCAGATGACCGAGTCGCAGCGCCGCCGAGGCGTCGAGGGGCCGAAGCCGCAGGATGTCGGGCGCACCTGCGCGCACGAGGATCGCCCGCTCCGCCGTCAGGAGCAGGACGGCCCCGTCGGCCAGGCGCGCGTCGCGGTCCAGCGCCACGGCACAATCGGTCCCGCGATCGGTCACGGCGCGCAGGCGGCGGCGGGCAAGGTCGGCCTCGGGCACGTGCAGGACCTCGATCCCGCCCCCATGCTCGAGTGCGTGGAGCGGTGCGGCAAGCCACGGATCGCTGCGATGTCCCACCACCCGATCGAGCCGCAGCATCCCCAACCCTCCCCGGTCCAGTGATTAGTTGAAACGGCAATGATTGGGGATGCAAGGGGAAAGATGGACGAGGGGCGGGCCCGGCGCAGGGGCGCGCTCGGCCTCGCAGTTCCGTTTTGCTGGAAGGCGCTTGAGACGCGCTTTGCGTCTCAAGCCGCCATGCCGAGGGTTGGGGCGGGTCAAGGCCAAGCCCCCGTGCCGGGCGGTGCCGATCACCGGCCTTGACCCGGCCCGGCTCATGCCCCCTGGGACCCTCCGGGCCTCGGAAACCGTCAGACAGCGCTGCCGAAGCTCAGGATGCGGCGGGGGATGTCGTCGAGGTGGAGAATCTCCATCGCGGCCCCCAGGCGCACCGCCTCCTTGGGCATCCCATAGACCACGCAGCTCTCCTCGGACTGCGCCACGGTCTGGGCCCCCGCGGCGCGCAGCTCGGCAAGACCCGCGGCCCCGTCATCCCCCATGCCCGTCAGCAGGATCCCCAGCGCATTGGGTCCCGCAGCCCGGGTGGAGGAGCGGAAGAGCACGTCCACCGACGGGCGGTGCCGTCGCACCAGCGGTCCGTCGCGCACCTCCACCCGGTATTGCGCACCGTTGCGCGCCAGAAGCAGGTGACGGTTGCCGGGCGCGATCAGCGCCTGGCCGCGCAGGACGCGGTCGCCATCCCTCGCCTCGCGCACGGTGATCTGGCAGAGCCCGTCCAGACGGTCGGCGAACTGGCGGGTGAAGCGTTCGGGCATGTGCTGGACGATCACGATCCCGGGCGCGTCGGGGGGTAGCGTCTCGAGCACCGCCCGCAGCGCCTCGGTCCCGCCGGTCGAGGCGCCGATGACCACGATCTGCTCGGTCGTGCGGTAGCTGAGCGGGCGTGCGGCCGGCAGGACCGCGTCGGCGGTCAGCTTCGCCGTCGGGGCCTCGGGCCGGCGCGCCCGCAGGCCGAGCCGGGCCTGGGCCGCGGCCTTGACCAGGTCGCACAGGCGGGTCCGCGCCTCCTCCAGCCGCTCGCGGGTGTCGAGCCGGGGCTTCAGGAACACCTCGACCGCCCCGGCCTCCAGTGCCTGGGCGAAGGTGTCGGAGCCGCCCTCGACCAGGGTCGAGCAGATGACCACCGGGATCGGGCGCTGCGCCATGATCTTGCGCAGGAAGGTGAGCCCGTCCATCCGCGGCATCTCGATGTCGAGCGTGATGACATCGGGCACCTCGGCCGCGATCTTCTGGGCGGCGGCGAACGGGTCGCCCGCCGACCCGATCACGCTGATCTCGGGGTCCTGGCCCAGCAGGCGGACCATGGCATCGCGCACCACGGCCGAATCGTCGACGACGAGCACCCGGATCGGTCGCCGCAGGGTGGAGGCGGGCGGCGGAGACGCGGTCATCGGGGGCCGCGCTTGCGGTAGACGTTCTGGCGCATGGGTTCGAGCGCGGTGCAGTAGCCGCCGATGTTCTCGGCATGCCCGGTGAAGAGATATCCGCCGGGGACCAGGTTCGCCACCACCCGGCCCACGACCGCGCGCTGGACGTCGCGGTCGAAATAGATCAGCACGTTGCGCAGGAACGCCACGTCGAACGGGCCCGGCACGTCGTAGCGCGCGTCCATCAGGTTGAGCTGGGCGAACCGGGCGCGGCGGCGAAGGTCGGCGGCAACGCGCACCTCGCGCCGGGCGGGGTCGCGGGCGCGGGTCAGCCAGCGGCTGCGGTAGACCTCCGGGACCGGCGCCGTCTCCGCCTCGGGATAGATCGCGCGCGCGGCGGCATCCAGCACGACGGTGGAGATGTCGGTGCCGAAATATTCCGCCCGCAGGCCCCCGACCCCGTCGCCGAAGCGTTCGGTGACCATGGCGAGGGTCCAGAGCTCGGGTCCGGTCGAGCAGGCCACGCTCCAGACCCGCAGGGGCCGCTGCCGCCCGGCCCCGGCCTCGACCCGCTCGGGCAGGACGGTGGCCTCGAGGATGTCGAAATGCCCCGGCTCGCGGAAGAAGTCGGTCTTGTGGGTCGTCATCTCGTCGATCAGGAAGGGCAGCTCCTCGTCCCGCCCGGGTCCCATCAGCCAGTCGGCATAGGCGGTGAAGGTGGAAAAGCCGCGGGCGCGCACGCGGCGGCGCAGGCGCGTCTCGACCATGACCTGCTTGGCGGCGCCGAGGACCACGCCGGTCTCCGCGCGGACGAGATCGCAGAGTGCCGCGAATTGCGCGGCGCTCAGGCGGTCCGCCGGTCCGGCGAGCAGGATTTCAGCCATCGGCGTTCATCAGGTCGAGCGCGAAGCCGCCTCCGCCCGCACCGGCCGGGGACATCGCCGGGCCGTCACCCAGGGCCTCGGCCAGGTCGAGCACGATGACAAAGCGGGTCCCCTGGCGCGCAACCCCGCGCAGGGCGCGCGCATCCCACTGCACGCCCAGGTCGGGCATGTCCTCGATGGGCCGCTCGTCGAGCTGCGTCACCTCGAACACCCGGTCGCACATGGCGCCGAGCACGAGCGCGCCCTGGGGCCGCGCGACCTCGACCACGAGGATGCGCGTCTCCTCGTCCACGTCCCGCGGCCCCAGGCCGAACTTAGCCCGCAGCGACACGACGGGGACGTTCTGGCCCCGCACGTCGATCATGCCTGCAACGCCGTGGGGCGCATTGGGCAGGTCGGCGATGGGCGGGACGTCGAGCACCTCCCGCACATGGGCGACCGCGACCGCGAACCGGGCGGTGCCGAGCCCGAAGGTCACGAAGGCCTCGGGCTCGTCCGCGGACGAGGGCTGGCCCGGGTCACAGGTCAGGCTGTCGGCCATCGCCCCGCGCTCCCCGCTCACATCCGCTCGAAGGCGGCGTCTTCGTCATCGGGCCCGAGGTCGAGCGCGAAGCCCGCCCCGTTCGCCTTGGCCTTCGGCGCGGTCGACGGCCGGGGGGCGGGATGGGTCACCTTCGCGGGCCGCGCCCTGGGAGCGGGCCGGGCCGGGGCGTGGGGCGCGGGGTGCGCGGGCTGGGCGGGGGGATGGACCGCCGCGCCCTTTTCCAGCCGGAAATAGGCGATGGTCTGCTGGAGCGAGGCCGCCTGGGCCGCGAGTTCCTCGGCGGTCGCGGACATTTCCTCGGACGCGGACGCGTTCTGCTGGATCACCTGGTCGAGCTGCTGGATCGCGCTGTTGATCTGTTCGGCGCCCACGTTCTGTTCGCGGCAGGCGGCCGAGATCTCCTCGACGAGCTGGGCCGTGCGCTTGATGTCGGGCACGAGCTTGGAGAGCATCGCCCCCGCCTCTTCGGAGACCTGGAGGGTCGAGACCGAGAGCTGGCTGATCTCCGACGCCGCCTCCTGGCTGCGCTCGGACAGCTTGCGCACCTCGGAGGCGACGACGGCGAAGCCCTTGCCGTGCTGACCCGCGCGGGCTGCCTCGATGGCCGCGTTGAGCGCCAGCAGATCGGTCTGGCGCGCGATTTCCTGCACGATGTTGATCTTCTCGGCGATCGTCTTCATCGCCTGGACCGCCCGGGCCACGATCTCTCCCGACCGCTCGGCATCGGTCGAGGACTGGGCGGCGATCTTCTCGGTCTGGCTGGCATTGTCCGAGGTCTGGCGGATGTTGGAGACCATCTCCTCCATCGAGGACGACGCCTGTTCCGCCGCCGCGGCCTGCTCGGTGGCCCCCTCGGACAGCTGGCTCGCGCTCGTGCTCGCCTGCTGGCTGCCGGACGCGACGTAGTTGCCGGCATTGGTGGCGTCGGCCACCACCACCCGCAGCTTGTCCTGCATGGATTTCAGCGCGTTGCCCAGCGTGTCGCGCGGCCCGAGCACCTGGACATCCGTCGTCAGGTCCCCCGTGGCGATCAGGTCGGCCGCGCGCGCGGTGCCATTGAGGTTCGCGACCATCGTGTTGATCGCCGCGGCCAGATCGCCGATCTCGTCGCGCGATCCCGCCACCACGGTACTGGACAGATCGCCCTCCGCCACGGCCTGCGCGGCGGCCACCGCCCGGCCCACACCGCGGCTGATCGACAGCGAGATCCAGAGGGCGGCCGCAATGCCGACGGCCCCGGCGATGCCCGCGATCAGGAACATGGTCGAGCGGCTGCTGTCGTAGACGGCGCCCGTCGCGGCCTTCTTTTCGTCGAAGCGCACCTTGTTGCGGCCAGTCAGGTCATCGAGCGAGGCATAGGCCTTGACCAGCGCCTCCCGCGCCTCGCCCTTCATGATGGCCCAGCCTTCGGTCTTGGACTGGATCGTCGCGTTCCGGCGAACCTCGAGAAAGATGGGCCGGTACGCGGCCCAACCGGCCGCGATCTTCTCGACCGCGGGAAGCGCCGCGCCCCGCGCGCTGCTGCGCAGCTGCGCCACGGCCCCGTCGATCTGCGACAGCAGACCGTCCGTCTGCGCAATCAAGGCGTCGAGCTTCTTGCGGTCGGTCTCGATCACCAGGTTGAGCGCGTTGGCCCGAAGCTCGACCACCTGCGCGTCGGTCTGCGCCAGCAGGGCCGCGTCGACCCGGGGTGTCGCCTCGAGCGCGCCCGGATCAGCGCTGATCGCGGCCGCGGCCCTGATCGCCTCGCGCAGCGCGCCCAGGGCCGCGGGGGCCTCGCCGAGCGCAAGGCGCGTCGCGACGACGTCGGTGTTCTGCAGCAGAAGCCCGTTGGCGCGCGCGCCGGCGGCCATGTATGTCTTTAGCGCGGCGTCGAATTCGGTCAGGATCTGCAGGCCGGCTTCGCGGCTGGTCGAGCGGAGCTCCTCGACGTCGCGGTAGAGCCTCTCCTCGATGCCTGCCATGGCGGCGGCCGCTTTCGCGATCGCCGCCTCGTCGCTTTCGATGTACATGTCGCGGCGCAGCTTGGCTATCTCCGACAGGTCGCCCTTCAGGCTCATGGTCAGTTCGACCCGCCGCGCCTCGACATCGGCGATGGCGATCACCTCGTCGTTCAGACGTCCCAGCGCATTGATGCCGAGATAGCTCGACACCCCCAGAAGCATCAGCACCACGAGGAACGCGGCGCCCAGTTTGGCCTTGATGGAAAAACGCATGGCTTGCTCTCCGTGGTGGGTCAGGCTGCGGCGTCGTCGCGCGCGCCGTCCTCGGCAAAGATCCGGTCGAGGTCGAGGATGATGATCAGGGCATCGGCGCGCTTGGCCACGCCCTGGATGAATTCGGGGCGCCAGCGCGTCCCGATGCGGGGGATCTGGTCGATCAGGGCGGCGTCGGCCTCGATCACCTCGTCCACGTCGTCGGCGATCAGGCCCACCAGGGTGGGCTGACCGGCGATGGCGATCTCGGCCACCACCACCCGGGCATCGGGGCGCAGGTCGCGTCCCTCCATCCCGAACTTGCGCCGCAGGTCCACGATGGGGACGACATTGCCCCGCACGTTGATCAGTCCCGGGGCAAAGGCATGGGCGTTGGGCACGTAGCTGACCGGGGGAAGATCTAGGACCTCGTGCACGCGCACGACCTGGAGCGCGAAGATCTCGCCCTCCAGGGTGAAGGTCAGGATCTGGCGGTCGAGCTCTGGGGTGGTGTCGGTCATCGCCGCCTCCTCACGCGATCCGGCGGGCATGGGCATCCGCCGCCGCCTCGGCCCGGTGGATCAGCTGCGCGACATCGACGATCAGCGCCACGCGCCCGTCGCCGAGGATGGTGGCACCCGACAGCCCCG
>JANNOT010000007.1:0-14711 GCA_031399375.1 Paraoceanicella sp. | reverse complement strand
GCCCGAGGGCGGGCGGTCCGACCGGCCCACCGTCGCGCTGCTGGGCGAGATGTTCCCCGCCGACCCGATGATGATCGGCGCGATGCTGGCCCCGCTCGGCCTCGCCGCCGGACCCGTGGTGCCCTGCCGGGAATGGCGCGAGCTCTATGCCGCGCTCGATTCGGGCGTGGTCGCGGCGATCCACCCCTTCTACACCGCCGCAGTGCGGGAGTTTCAGGCGGCGGGCCGCACGGTTGTCGGATCGGCCCCCGTGGGGCGCGACGGCACGGCGGCCTGGCTGTCGGCCATCGGCGACGCCTACGGGATCGCCCCCGACCGGGTCGCGGCCGCCCAGAACGCCTTCCTGCCCGCCATCGCAGGGGCGCTTGCGGCCAAGCCCATCACCGGCACCATCACCCTGTCGGGCTATGAGGGGTCGGAGCTGCTGGTCGCCCGCCTGCTGATCGAAAGCGGCGCGAACGTGCCTTATGTCGGCACCGCCTGCCCCCGGACGCCCTGGTCCGAGGCGGACCGCGACTGGCTGGCCGCCCGCGGCGTGACGGTGAAGTTCCGCGCGAGCCTCGAGGACGATCTCGCCGCGATGGAGGGGATCTCCCCCGACCTCGCCATCGGGACCACCCCCGTGGTGCAGAAGGCGAAGGCGAAGGGGATCCCGGCGCATTACTTCACCAATCTCATCTCCGCCCGCCCCCTGATGGGCCCCGCCGGGGCCGGAAGCCTGGCCGAGGTCGTGATGGCCGCCATGGGCAACCGCGACCGGATGGTGCGGATGAAGGAATTCTTCACGGGCGTGGGCGAGGGCGACACGGCCGGGGTGTGGGAGGGCGAGCCCAACCGCCAGCCCGCGTTCCGCGCGCATTACGAAAAGAAGCTCGTCCAGCGGGCCAAGGCCCGGCAGGCCGAGGAGATGATCTGATGCTCGTCATGGATCACGACCGGGCCGGAGGCTACTGGGGCGCCGTCTACTGCTTCTGCGCCATCAAGGGCTTGCAGGTGGTGATCGACGGCCCCGTGGGCTGCGAGAACCTGCCCGTCACCTCCGTCCTGCACTACACCGACGCCCTGCCGCCCCACGAGCTTCCCATCGTGGTCACGGGCCTGGGCGAAGAGGAGCTGGGCCGCGAAGGCACCGAGGGCGCGATGAAGCGCGCCTGGGCCACGCTCGACCCCGTGCTGCCGGCCGTGGTCGTCACGGGCTCCATCGCCGAGATGATCGGCGGCGGGGTCACGCCCATGGGCACGAACATCCAGCGCTTCCTGCCGCGCACCATCGACGAGGACCAGTGGCAGGCCGCCGACCGCGCCATGACCTGGGCGTTCCAGGAATTCGGCATGACCAAGGGCCGGATGCCGCGCGAGACGAAGCGCCCCGAGGGCGCGCGTCCCCGCGTCAACCTCCTCGGCCCGATGTACGGCGTGTTCAACATGCCCTCGGACCTGCATGAGATCCGCCGCCTGGTCGAGGGGATCGGCGCCGAGGTCAACATGGTCTACCCGCTCGGCAGCCACCTGGCCGAGATCGCCCACCTGGTCGATGCCGACGTGAACGTGGTCATGTACCGCGAATTCGGCCGCGGGCTGGCCGAATGCCTCGGCAAGCCGTATCTCCAGGCCCCCATCGGTCTGGACAGCACGACCGCGTTCCTGCGCACCCTGGGCGGGATGCTCGGGCTCGACCCCGAGCCGTTCATCGCGCGCGAGAAGCATTCGACGATCAAGCCGCTCTGGGATCTCTGGCGCTCGGTCACCCAGGACTTCTTCGCCACCGCGAGCTTCGCGATCGTGGCGAACGAGACCTATGCCCGCGGCATCCGGAACTTCCTCGAGACCGATCTGGGGATGCCCTGCGCGTTTGGCGTGGCGCGCAAGGCCGGGGAAAAGACCGACAACGACGCCGTGCGCGCGCAGCTCCACGCGAAAAAGCCGCTGATCGTCCTGGGGTCGATCAACGAGAAGATGTACATGGCTGAGATGAAGGCCGGGCACGGACCGCGCCCGAGCTTCATCCCCGCGAGCTTCCCCGGTGCCGCGATCCGGCGCGCGACGGGCACGCCCTTCATGGGCTATGCGGGCGCCACCTACCTGGTGCAAGAGGTGTGCAACAGCCTATTCGACGCGCTCTTCCACATCCTGCCGCTCGGCACGGAGATGGACGCGGCCGACGCGACGCCCGCGCGGTTGAAGCGCGACCTGCCCTGGGACGCCGAGGCGCAGGCGCTGCTCGACGCGCTCGTCGCCACCCACCCCCTTCTCACGCGCATCTCGGCGGCGAAATCGCTGCGCGATGCGGCAGAGCGCGCGGCGCTGGCCGCGGGCGACGACCACGTGGGGGCCGACCGCCTCCGCGGGCTGGGGGATACCCGGCCATGACCATCAGGCATCCTTCAGGGAGGGACACGCGATGACCCAGACGATCCGATCCGGTGCGGCACAGCGCAGGCGGCGGCCCGAGGGCGTCGAATACGCGCTCTATTTCGGGCTGATCTTCATCATCTCGCTCCCCATCGCCCTGGTGCGGTGGGTGATGCCCCGGCGCGAGGCGTTCGGGCGCACGCGCCGGTCCATTCTGGGGGAGGCGTGGGCGATGGCCAACAACGCGACCCCCGCGCTTTTCTCGGCCTGAGGGCACGGGAGACGACACCCCGCCCGCGGGCGGGTCGGAATCCTTCCCGGGCCCCGCCCGGGAAGGGTCGCGGTCCGGGTCCACACCGGCACCGCAGCCTGGCCGCGAGGAATGCTGTGGCAAAGCCGACTATCCGGAGAACAGTCAAAATGGCTGACAACAACCTGTCGTTCACAGGGCTAACGGATGACCAGGCGAAGGAACTGCACTCGGTCTACATGAGCGGTCTCACGCTCTTCACCGCGACAGCGGTTGTGGCCCATCTGCTGACCTTCATCTGGCGCCCGTGGTTCTAAGAAAGGACTGACAAAATGGATAAGTTCTACAAGATCTGGCTCATCTTCGACCCCCGCCGCGTGTTCGTGGCACAGGGCGTGTTCCTGTTCCTGCTTGCGGTCATGATCCACCTCGTCGTGCTGAGCAACGGAATCAACTGGTTCCAGACCGCCGCCAATGTCGGCACGGGTGGTTGAACCCGCCCTGACAGCATCCTGCGGGCGGGGACCCCTCCGCCCGCTGGACCCCCACGACACTTTCGGAGCCTGACCGACCCTTACCGGCCGATCACCACAGGGAGAGCATGATGGCCTTGCTCAGCTTTGAACGAAAATACCGTGTCCGCGGAGGCACACTGATCGGCGGCGATCTGTTCGATTTCTGGGTCGGGCCGTTCTATGTCGGCTTCTTCGGCGTCATGACGATCTTCTTCGCCGCCCTGGGGACCATTCTGATCTTCTGGGGCGCGGCCCTGGGGGATACCTGGAACCCCTGGCTCATCAACATCGCGCCCCCGGACCTGAAATACGGGCTCGGGATGGCCCCGCTCGCCGAGGGCGGGCTCTGGCAGATCATCACGATCTGCGCCCATGGCGCCTTCATCGCCTGGGCGCTGCGCGAGGTGGAGATCTGCCGCAAGCTCGGCATCGGCTACCATGTCCCGATCGCCTTCGGCGTCGCGATCTTCGCCTATTCCACGCTGGTGGTATTCCGTCCGATGCTGATGGGCGCCTGGGGACACGCGTTCCCCTACGGCATCTTCAGCCATCTCGATTGGGTGTCGAATGTCGGCTACCAGTACCTGCATTTCCACTACAACCCGGCGCACATGCTGGCGGTGAGCTTCTTCTTTACCACCACCCTCGCGCTCTCGCTCCACGGGGCACTCGTGCTTTCGGCCGTGAACCCGCAGAAGGGCGAGCTGGTCAAGAGCCCGGATCACGAGGACACGTTCTTCCGCGACTTCATCGGCTATTCGGTGGGCACCCTGGGCATCCACCGGCTTGGCCTGCTCCTGGCCCTCAATGCCGGGTTCTGGAGCGCCGTCTGCATCATCATCTCGGGTCCCGTCTGGAACAAGGGCTGGCCGGAATGGTGGAACTGGTGGCTCGACCTGCCGATCTGGATCAACTGAGGGCGAGGGGACCAATCATGTTTGCCGAATATCAAAACATCTTCACCCAGGTTCAGGTCCAGGGTCCGCCCGAGACGGGAATGCACGGCAGCGATGCGGAACATTTCCGCACCCAGCGCCCGGGCTTCTCCAAGCTTCTGGGCTGGTTCGGAAATGCCCAGATCGGGCCGATCCATGTGGGCTGGTACGGGGTGATCTCGATCTTCACCGGGATCCTCTGCCTGAACATCATCGGGTTCAATATGCTCGCCTCGGTGAACTGGAGCATCCAGGAATTCCTGCGCCAGGGCTTCTGGCTCGCGCTCGAGCCGCCGGGGCCGGAATACGGCCTGCGCATTCCGCCGCTGAACGATGGCGGCTGGTACATCATCGCGTCGTTCTTCCTGCTCGTCTCGGTGATGTGCTGGTGGATCCGCAGCTACAAGCGCGCCGTGGCGCTGGGGATGGGGCTGCACGTCTTCTACGCATTCGGTGCGGCGATCTGGCTCTTTCTCGTGCTCGGCCTCTTCCGGCCGATCCTGATGGGGAGCTGGTCGGAGGCGGTGCCCTACGGCATATTCCCGCATCTCGACTGGACCACAGCGTTCTCGATCCGCTACGGGAACCTCTTCTACAACCCGTTCCATGCGCTTTCCATCGCGTTTCTCTACGGATCCGCGCTGCTCTTTGCGATGCACGGTGCGACCATCCTGTCGGTCACCCGCCTGGGCGGCGACCGGGAGATCGAACAGATCATCGACCGCGGCACGGCCACGGAGCGGGCTGCGCTGTTCTGGCGCTGGACGATGGGGTTCAACGCGACCATGGAAGGGATCCATCGCTGGGCCTGGTGGTTCGCGGTGCTGACGCCCATCACCGGTGGGATCGGCATCCTTCTGACCGGCACGGTGGTGGATAACTGGTATCTCTGGGCGGTCGAGCATCACTTCGCCCCGCAATATACCGGGCCCTATGGCTACGAGGCCTACGTGCCGCAGAATACGGGAGGCTGAGATGCAACAACCGGACAAGGGTTACTGGTTTGCGGCGATCGGCGGGCAGATGCTCGTCGGGGCCGCCGTGGGGATGGTGATCTTCATCGCCTTCCTGGGGTTCTGGATCGCGCCGTACCTCGTGGGCCAGGTCCGCCCGACGGAAAGCGTCCAGGTCGGCCCGCGCGGCACCGGGCTGCAACAGATCGAGTTTGCCGACGAGAATGCCGATCAGGTGGCCGAGAACATCATGCCGGTGTCCGAGGATCCGATCCCGCCGGCCCCCGACAGCGCGCTTGCCCGCGATGTCTACGAGAACGTGCAGGTGCTGGGCGATCTGACCGAGGATAACTTCAACCGCCTGATGATCGCCATCACCGAATGGGTATCGCCCGAGCAGGGCTGTGCGTACTGCCATGGCGAGGAGGGTAACTTCGCCTCGGACGACTATTACCCCAAGGTCGTCGCGCGCCGCATGATCCAGATGACCCAGTCGATCAACGCCGACTGGTCCGAGCATGTCGCCCCCTCGGGCGTCACCTGCTACACGTGCCACCGCGGCCGCAACGTGCCGCAATACATCTGGTTCAGCCCCGTCCCGCATCCGGCGATGGGTCCGAGCGCGATGTACCAGAACCGCGCGACCAGCATCACCGGGTCGGCGTCGCTGCCCGCCGATGCGATCGAGAGCTACCTGATGAATGCCGAGGTCATCGCGGTGACCGGCGGCGCGCCGCGCGAATCCAACGTGGGAACGGCGTCGATCCAGCACACCGAAAAGACGTTCTCGCTGATGATCCACATGTCCAATGCGCTCGGGGTGGGATGTACCTACTGCCACAATTCCCGGGCGTTCGCCGAATGGGACCAGAGCGCGCCGACGCGGCTGAAGGCGCAGCTGGCGATCGGGATGTTGCAGAGTGTGAATGCCGAATATCTCGCGCCGCTGGCGCCGACCTATCCGCCGCACCGGCTGGGGCCCGATGGTGATGCGGCGAAGGCCGCGTGCACGACCTGCCACCAGGGTGCCGCAAAGCCGCTTCTGGGGCAGAGCATGATCGGGTCCTGGCCCGAGCTCGTCTCCTCGCCCCCGGTCTATCAGTAGGATAGCCCCGGCGCGCCGAACGGTGCGCCGGGCCCGCCACTCCCTCGCCCCTCACAAGGCGGGCACCTGGGCCGCACCTCCCACCGGACGTGCGGCCTTTTTCTGGGTCGCGGCATCCGGCCGGTGCGTTCCCGCCGACAGGCATCGTATGCACCAGAACCGATCCTGCCGCGCGATCATCACGTGAAAAAGGGGCGTGTCGGGTGCGAACCGCCCGGTGTGGGCGTGCGAAAGCCCCTGCGTCCTTTGGTGGTCTGGGACCGACCCGGTCGGATGATCCGCTCCTCCCGCAGACCGCAGCCGCGGCGCAGAGGGGCGGGCGGCGCGCGTGGCTTAGCCGCGGATCGCCTCGAGCAGGCGGCTCACGTTGTCGGGGTCCGCGTCCGGGGTGATCCCATGGCCGAGGTTGAAGATATGCGGCCCGTCGGCATAGGCGGCGACCATCGCGCGGGCCGCATCGGTCAGCGCCGGGCCGCCGGTCACGACCAGCAGGGGGTCGAGGTTGCCCTGCACGCAGGTGATGGGCTGAAGCGTGGCGGCGGCCCAGGTGGGATCGACCGAGGTGTCGAGCGCGACCCCCTCGCACCCCGTTGCGGCGGCGTAGCCGGCATAGTTGCCGCCGGCGCCCCGCGGGAACCCGATGATCGGCACGCCGGGGCGTGCGGCGCGGATCGCCTCGACGATGCGCAGGGCCGGGCCGATGGCATAGCGCTCGAAGAGCGGTCCGGGCAGCGCACCCGACCAGCTGTCGAAGAGCTTGACCACCTCTGCCCCCGCGTCGATCTGGGCCGTCAGATAGGCGATCGTGGCCCCCTCGATCCGCGACATCAGCGCGTCGAACGTGGGCTGGTCCTGATACATCAGCCGGCGCGCCGGGCCCTGGTCATCGGTGCCGCGCCCGGCAATCATGTAGGTGGCGACGGTCCAGGGCGCGCCCGCAAATCCGATCAGCGTCGTCTCGCGCGGCAGCGCACGCGTCAGGATCCGCAGCGTCTCGTAGATTGGGGCGAGCGTGTCATGCACCGCCTCGACCGGCTTCAGCCGGGCGAGATCGGCGGGCGTGGTGACCGTGGACAGCCGCGGCCCCTCGCCCGTCTCGAACCAGAGATCCGCGCCGAGCGCCTGGGGAACCAAGAGGATGTCGGCAAAGAGGATTGCCGCATCGAACCCGTAGCGGCGGATCGGCTGGAGCGTGACCTCGGCCGCCAGCTCGGGGTTGTAGCAGAGATCGAGAAACCCCCCGGCCTTCGCCCTCGTCGCCCGGTATTCCGGCAGGTAGCGCCCCGCCTGCCGCATCAGCCAGACGGGCGGGACCGCCATGCGCTCGCCCCTGAGCGCCCGCAGGAGCGTCTTGGGGCTGGTGGCCGCGGCGGTCGCGCGGGCGAGGGTGCTCTGGGGCATTCAGGACGCCTTGTCGAAGAGAAGGGCGGGGTGCTCGGCAAGATAGATGCGCAGCCAGGGGGTGAAGCGCTGGGGCGCCGCCGCGATCTCGGCATGGAGGTCGGGCAGGGTGATCCAACGCGTCTCCATCACCTCGTCGGGGTCGGGCGCGAGCCGCAGATCGCGCCCCGTCTCGGCGACGAACAGGGCGACGCGCTCATGCTCGGTCAGCCCGCCGCCCACATCCGCGCGATATTCGATCTCGCCCCGCGGGACGAGGTCGAGCCCACGCACCCCCAGCTCCTCCGCCACCCGGCGGGCGGCGCAGGCGGCGAGCGGTTCGTTCCAGTGGGGATGGGTGCAGCACGCGTTCGCCCAGAGCCCGGGGGTGTGATACTTCGCCAGCGCACGGCGCTGGATCAGCGTCGCGGCGCCTGCCATCAGAAATACCGAGACCGCGGGGTGGCGCAGGCCGCGCCGGTGCACCTCGAGCTTGTCCAGCGGGATCAGGGTGCCGTCGGGGCCCCAGGCGGGTATCGTGGTATCCATGCCCCGCGTTCTACCCCGCCGCGGGGATCAGCCGCAACAGATGACCGAAGTTCTTGAGCATGATGCGCACATGGGCGATCGGACGGGCCATGACGAGCTTCTTGTTCATGTAGCCCTCGAAGGTCAGGCGCTGGACGTCCACGTCCCGGCAGATCGACACGAACCGCTCGCGGCGGTTGTCGGTGCAGTACCATGTGTCCTGCATCCCGCGCAGCACGCGGAACACCATGCCGTGCTGGCGCATGAAGCGCCGCCGTGCAATCCGCAGGTCCGACGGGCGCCCCGAGGCGAGGCAGGCCGCCGCCGCCTCGGCCGCGTTCTGGCCGCAGACCATGGCGTAGTAGATCCCCTCGCCCGAGGCCGGGGCGACGACGCCTGCGGCATCGCCCGCGAGCACCACGTCGCGCCCGTTGTCCCAGCGCTTGAGCGGCTTCAGCGGGATGGGCGCACCCTCGACCCGGATCGTTTCGCAGTCGGTCAGCCCGGCGGCGGCGCGCAGGGCGGCCGTCGCCTGCTTGAGGTTGACGCCGTCCACGCCCGTGCCCATCCCGACGGACGCCTGCGCGCCATGGGGGAACACCCAGCCGTAGAAGTCGGGCGAGATGGCACCGTCATAGACGACGTCGCAGCGCGTCGCGTCCCAGCCCGTCTCGGGCACCTTGATGATCTCGTGATAGGCGATGACGTACGGAATCTTCTCCCCGCCCGGCACCTCGGCCCGCGCCACGTCCGACCGCGCCCCGTCGGCGCCGATCACGAGGCGCGTCGTGATCGCCTCGGGCTCCGCGTCCTTGCGCTTGGGCCGGTAGATGACCCGGGTCGTGCCGCCCTCCCGGTCGATGCGCACATAGGTGCCGGTGACGCGGCGCACGCCCGCGGCCTCGGCCCGCTTGCGCAGGAACTCGTCGAAATGCTCGCGGTCCACCATGCCGACATAGCCGTTCTCGATCGGGATATCGACATGGCGGCTGGACGGGGCAATCATCCGCGCGGTGGTGATCCGCGCCACGATCTGGTCGTCGGGGATCGCGAAATCCCGGATCAGGCGCGGCGGGATGGCGCCGCCACAGGGCTTGATACGCCCCGCCCGGTCGATCATCACCACCCGGTGCCCGGCCCGGGCCAGGGTCTCGGCCGCCGTCGCCCCGCAGGGCCCGCCGCCTACGACCACCACATCCACGTCCGTCATGTTCATTCTCCTGCGACCAGAACGGGGCCGGACCGGGGGGTGGGGTGGAGCCGGGCGGCAAGCCCGGCGGCGATCAGAAAGAGTGCGGCCTCGGCGAGAAACACCGTGCCGAAGGCGGTCGCATCATCCGGCATGAGCGCGCGGGCGACATCGACCGCCGCGGCCCCGGTCAGCCCGCCGAGGCCGAAGGCGACGGCCTGCGCCGCCCCCCAAAGCCCCATGCGCGTCCCGGTCCGCCCGGGGCCGCCGGCCCCGGCGAGTGCCATCATCATCCCGATGGCCGCAACCGCGAAGGCGCCATTGGCGAGCCCGAGCGTGGCGACGATCACGGGCAGGGGCGCGCCGGGTCCGGCGGTGGCCAGCATGGCAAGTGCGGCGGCCGACGCCGCACACCCCCCGATCGTCCAGGCGCGCAGCGTGCCGATCCCGAACCCGGAGACGCAGACCCCGACCAGGACCATGCCCGCGAGCGTGCCCGCGTGCTGGGCGCCCGCAAGCGCTGTGGTCTCGCCCGCGCTCATTCCGTAGACGCGCCCCGCGAAAGGTTCGAGGATCAGGTCCTGGGCGCTGTAGGCCAGCATCGAGACGAAGACGAAGATCGTGAAGGCGCGGGCCGACGCATCCGACCAGACCTCGCGCAGCACCGCGGCAAAGCGGGGGGACGGGCCGTCGCGGCTGGCGCGGGCCGCCCCCTCCACCCCCCAGACCGCCGCGGTGGCCAGTGCCATGGCAATGGCGCAGACACAGCCCACGATGACGACCAGCCGCCCGGGGGTGTAGGGGTCGAGCACCGCGCCGACCGCGATGGTGGTGACCACGAACCCCGCGATCATCATCATCCAGACCGCCGCCGCCGCCGCCCCCCGCCGCCGAGGCGCCACATGAGTGGCGAGAAGCGCCAGCAGCGATGTCCCCGCCGCCCCCACCCCCAGCCCGATCATGGCATAGGCGAGGGTCGAGAGCGCGATGCCCGCCCAGAAGTTCTGTCCGATGACCAGCACGCCCAGGGCGGCCCCGGTGCCGCCGAGGGCGAGCACCGCCATGCCGCCCAGGATGAACGGCGTCCGCCGCCCGCCCGCGTCCGAGCCGTGGCCCCAGTGCGGCCGGGTGATCTGGACCCCGTAATGCCAGGCAAAGAGCGCGCCGGGAATGGCGGCGGCGAGCCCCAGCTCCACATTCATGACCCGGTTCAGCGTCGAGGTGGCCAGCACCACGATCGCCCCCAATGCCGTCTGCACAAGCCCCAGCCGCGCGATCCCGAACCAGGACAGGGTCATGCCATGCCGCCAAGCGCGAAGGCCGCGGCGAGCATGCCGAGCACGTAGAGCGTGACGCCCGTCGCCTGGTACCAGGGCGTGTTGGCCAGCGGATCGCGCAGCAGCCGGGCCATGGCGAGCAACTGGAGCGCAATCGCCACGATCACGAGCTGGGCCGCGAACCCGGCGCCCCAGGCCAGCAGCAGCCCGACGACCACGACCTGCGGCACCGCCATCACCCAGCAGGCGACCCGCGCCGCCCTATCGGGGCCGAGCGTGACGGGCAGGGATTTCACCCCCTGAAGCCGGTCGCCCCGGATCGCCTTGAAATCGTTCAGCGTCATGATCCCGTGGGCACCGATTGCGTAGAGAAGAGCGATCACCAGCACGTCGCCCCGCATCGGCAGGCCCGCAGCGGACATCATCACCGCCGCCCCGGTCACCCAGGGCACACCCTCGTAGCAGAGCCCGACCAGCCCCGGTCCCCACCAGCCCGATTTCTTCAGGCGCACGGGCTCGGCCGAATAGGCCCAGGCGGCGAGAAGCGCGAAGACCGTCGCGCCGAACCCCCAGGGCCCGAGCTGGGCGCCGACTACGAGCGAGAGCGCAGTCCAGACCCAGGCGACCCAGAGCCCCGTCCGCCCTGGAAGCCGACCCGACGGGATGGGCCGATGCGGCTCGTTGATCGCGTCCACATGCCGGTCACACCAGTCGTTCGCCGCCTGGCTCATGCCGCAGACCAGCGGCCCCGCCAGAAGGATGCCCAGAAGGGCCAGCGCCCAGTGATCCGCAACCGCCACGCCGGACGACACGACCCCGCACATATAGGCCCACATCGGCGGAAACCAGGTGATCGGCTTCAGCAGCTCGAGCACCACGGCAAAGCGGAGCGGGGCAGGAAGATGTATCGGCTGATTGACACTCATAGGTGTCAGTTAAACATGACTACCGTCCCGCGCAAAGCGGAAACTGCGGGTCTACTCTTCGTCGTCGCCCGGGCGGACCATGCCGAACTTGCGCAGCTTCACATAAAGGCTCTGGCGTGACAGGCCGAGCATTTCAGCGGCCGAGGCGCGGTTGTTCCCGGTCAGCTCCAGGGCCGCCTCGATGCACATCCGCTCCACCACGTCCGTGGTCGAGCGCACCAGATCCTTGAGCGGGGCCGAGCCGACCAGTTCCATCACATGCGCGACCGAATCGCGGCTGACCGCCTGTGCCGTGCCGCGCGCAGACACGGCGCGCGAGGCGTCGCGGATCACGAAGCCGAACCCGGGCGGCACGGTGTCGGCCAGATGGGTCACCGAGATCTCCACCGGCACGCTCGCGCCGAACCGCCCCAGAAGCGTGGTCGCATACATCTTCATGCGCCCGTGCTCGCTGGCCTTCGAGAGCATGACGTTCAGATCGACGCTGCCGCGCCCCAGATAGGCATCGAGCGACTGGCCGCGCAGGTTCTCCTCCAGCGCGATCCCGGTCAGCGACAGGAACGCATCGTTCCCGCGCTGGATGCGGCCGCGCTGGTCGGTCAGCACGATCGCGTCGCCGCCATTGCGGAAGAGCGAGGGCAACGCCTCCTGCGCAAAATCGGCCGTTCCGGCATCGCTGGTGTCGGGCAGCAGGCGGCAGAGCAGCAGCGTGGAGGCGGCGGCGCGAAAAAGGGCGGCCTCGACCGCGACCTTCATCCCGTGGCGAAGTTCAACGGTCACGGTCGCGGTCTGGCCCGTGGCGCGGACCGACGAGAGCGCATCCGTGAGGGTGCGCTGATCCTCGAAACTGAAATGTGCCGCAAACCCGTCGCCGGAGATCCCGGGGAGATCGCGGCGCAGCAGCCGGAGCGCCGCCATGTTCGCGTCGATCACCGTCTGATGGTCGGCGGCGAGCAGGACGAGCGCGTAGGGCACGGTTTCAAGCAGGACGCGGTAGCGCCCCTCGACCTGGCGGAACCGCTCGTAATCCTCCTCCAGCGCCATCTGGGCGCTGACGAGCCGGTTCTGAAGCTGGGCGATGGGCCGAAGGTCGCGGCCCAGGATCAGGATCTGCCCCGGCTTGGCCCCGGGCACCGCAGAATACCGAAACGGATGCTCGCCCTGCCCGTGGTCGCGGTGATTGATTTCCCGCCCGAACGGCGGTGCGTCGTTGCGGGCCTGCGCCAGCAGCGCGTCGAGCTTGGGCCGGCTTTCCTCTGTCAGGCTGGCGTGAAGCTGGATGCCGATCGCAAGGCCGAGCGCCTTGGCGGTCGGCAGGTCCGGCGCCATGGTGTATTCCAGAACCGCGCCATCATGGCTCACGATCAGGGCCAGATCGGCAGCGGCGCCCACGATCTGACCCATCCGCGCCAGATCGTACCCGGAGAGCCACTCGGGATCGACAAACTGGCGGGACGTCGATTTCACCTCGGACATGGCCCCATGTTCTTTGCAAACGCACCCGTCGGGCGCTCCATACATATGGGCACGAAACGTCCGAAGCGGTAATTCGTCATGCCTGCCCGAGCCCGATCCGGCACGATTGGACAAAATGCCGCGCATCTGGTGCTGCGTGAAACGCGCCCACCCGCCTGCCAATGTCAGGGTCGAGGCCGACGATG
This sequence comes from Paraoceanicella sp., assembly GCA_031399375.1. Lineage (GTDB taxonomy): Bacteria > Pseudomonadota > Alphaproteobacteria > Rhodobacterales > Rhodobacteraceae > Paroceanicella. Next base: position 1,640 of record JANNOT010000007.1, on the reverse strand, counting down.
GCCCCGCCCAGCACCACGGGAAGCTTGGCATCGGCGGCCCGCAACGCCGCGACCGTTTCGGTCAGGGCCGCGACGCGGCCCAGACTGCCGGCCGACAGCCCGACCATGTCGTAGCTGCCCGTCACGGCACGGCCCACGATCGCGGGCACGTCTGCAGACAGCATCAGGTCCACCTGCCAGCCGCCGCGGCGCAATTCGTTGGCAGCCATCAGGGCGCCGAGGGAATGGGTTTCCGCGGGCGCGAGGCAGAGCAGCGACCGGCGCACCGGCAGGGTCGTGTCAAGCCCGGGGCGCGTGAAGTCGGGCGCAAGGTCGCGCACGATCGCCGAGACTGCCATCGCCCCATGGGTGACGTCGGAAAAGCTCAGCAGATCCTCGCACCACAGGTCGCCCAGCCTGCGGCTGACGGCGGGCAGGATGTCCTGGTGCAACCGCTCGACGCTCAGCCCGGCGATGCGCAGATGCCGCACCTGGGCGCGGGCCGCGTCGGCGGTGTCGCGCAGGACGAGCGTAGCCAATTCGGCAACCAGCGGGGTCGTCTGCAAGAGCCCGGTCTCCACCCTGGCATCGACCAATCGGCCGAGCACGCGTTCTGCGAACACGTCCGGACCATCTGCGCGTCGATAGGCGGCACCGATACGTCCCCGCGGCGGGGCGACCTGCAGCGAGGTGTCGAGTGTCGGCTTCATACGCGGTCTCCGGCGCGCTGCCGCGGCCGGGATGACCGACCAGATCCCCAAGCGGGACGGGGTCGAACGGGATGGCTCGCCGCGGCCCATCCTGAACAATAACAAACCAGAGACACTTAGATATGTCAATCAAAACTGACAGCCTGGTTAATCCAGTGTGAATTCGGGGATTCCTGGCCATGAACCCGCAGAGTGGGGCGGGTGCGCGCGCGCAGGCGGCCCTCACGAGGCATCCGGGGCCCGATCGCGGCGCCTGTCAGATTTGGAGAATGTAAGATAAAGTTGACACATCTTCCCGCCACGGTTTACGTTGTGTCCAGCAAAGCCGACGCAGAGGGGACGAGATGGACCGCAGCAGGGCGGAGACGGGTCGTGCGGGGGGGCTCTACACCCTCGACCAGCGACGGCGCCGGGACGCGACGGTCTGGACCCTCGTCCAGGGCATCCTCGCGCCCGTGCAGTTTCTCGCCTGCCTCATCAGCCTCGCGCTCGTCCTGCGCTATCTTGCGACGGGCGAGGGCTACGGCCTCGCCACCATCTCGATCCTGGTCAAGACGGTGCTGCTCCTGACCATCATGCTCACCGGGGCGATCTGGGAGAAGGTCGTATTCGGCCAGTACCTCCTCGCCCCCGCATTCTTCTGGGAGGATGTGGTGAGCTTCGTCGTGATCGCGCTCCATCTGTTCTACGTCGCGGCGCTCCTGACCGATGCCTTGCCGGCGCGCGACCTGATGGTAGTGGCGCTCGCCGCCTACGCCACCTATATCCTCAATGCCGTGCAGTTCGTGCTGAAGCTGCGGGCCGCGCGCCTGCAGGGGTCGCTCGCATGAACCAGATCGCCCCCGTCCAGCGCGGCTGCACCGACACGCCCGTCCTGCGCGAGCGGGGCCAGCGCGAGGTGTTCTGCGGGCTGACGGGAATCATCTGGCTGCACCGCAAGATGCAGGATGC
>JANNOT010000489.1:0-2652 GCA_031399375.1 Paraoceanicella sp. | reverse complement strand
GGCGCTATGGTGACCGCGACCAGCCCGCGGCGTCGCGCCTCGGCCAGGTAGTTCGCCACCGACGCCCGGCTGACCCCCAGCACCTGGGCCACCTCGTTCTGGGTCCGCGCCTCGGCATAGTAGAGCCACATCGCCCATGCGACCGCGTCATCGGCGAACTCGGCCGGCGGGCGGGGGTCGCGGAGGGGGCGGGGATCATCGGCGGGCATGGCCGATTTCCGCGCATTCGATGACAGATGTCAAGACAGGCTGGCAAAAGCTGTTGACAGATGCCAGCGAGTCGTCTCATTTGTATCGCGATCCAAGGAGTCGCTCCATGACCGTCTCGGGCATCGCCCCCGCCGCCCATCACCCCGACCGGCCCAAGGGCGGCTGGACCGAGGGGATCGAGGATGTCTATCTCGGGCGCTGGGTCCATCCGGTCACCGGCCAGCGCCCGCCCCGTGCCCCCTTCGAGCGCGTGGTGATCGACGAGGATCTCGACGGCGCCGAGGGCGACCTGGTCGCAGCCCTCGGGATGACCGGCTCGGTCGTCGTCGTCGCGGATGCCGCCACCTGGGACGCCATGGGGGGGCGGGTCGCACGCAACCTTCGGGCCGCGGGGCAGGTCGTGCTGGACCGCCCCCATGCCGATCTGGCCGTCGCCGCCGCCCTTGCCCCGCGGCTGCAGGGATTCGACCATGTCATCGCCGTGGGCTCGGGCACCATCAACGACCTCTGCAAATACGTCACTGCCCAGGACGGGCGGCGCTATGCCGTGTTCGGGACCGCGCCGTCGATGGACGGCTACGCCTCCACCACCGCCTCCATGACGCTCGAGAGCGGGCTGAAGGTCTCGGTCCCGGCCCATGCCGCGACGGGCATCTTCATCGACCTCGGCGTCAGCGCCGCCGCCCCCCGGCACCTCGCCGCAGCAGGCTTCGGCGACAGCATCAACCGCTCGGCCAGCCAGATCGACTGGTGGATGTCGCACCGCGTGCTCGGCACGTTCTACGCCGATGCCCCCTACCTGATCGGCGGCGACAACGAGGCGGAGATGACGCGCCGCGCCCCCGGCCTCGCCACCGGGGATGTCGGCGCCATCGGCTACCTGCACCGCAACCTGATGTATTCGGGCCTCGGCGTCAGCTTCACGGGCGTGTCCAACCACGGCTCGATGGGCGAGCATCAGGTCAGCCACTACATCGACTGCTTCGCGAGCGACCGGCATCCGGGCACGCTGCACGGCCAGCAGGTGGGGGTCGCGACGCTGGCCATGGCGCGGATCCAGCAGGCGCTGCTCGCCTCCCCCACGCCCCCCGTGCTGAAGCCGACCGTGATCGACGAGGCCGGGATGGTCCGCCGCATGGGTCCCGCCATCGCGGCCCAGTGCCTGGCGGAGTACCGCAAGAAGGCGCTCGATGCCGCCGGGGCCGCCCGGGTCAACGCGCGGCTGGCCGAGATCTGGGACGACTTGCGCGCCGAATGCGCGGCCTTCATGGTCCCGGTCGCCGACCTGACGGCGCAGCTTCGCGCCGCGGGCGGGCCCACGACCGCCGCCGAGCTTGGGCTCGACCGCGACCTCTGGCGCGAGGCGGTGCGCCATGGGCACGAGATGCGCAACCGCTTCTCCTTCGTCGATCTCGCCTGCGACGCAGGGCTGCTCGACGACATGATCGCGGCCGAGGTCTAGGTGCGCCCGCTCGCCGACATGCCGCGCGCGACCGCCGCCGCCGTGACCTGCGTGCTCGCCGATATCGACGACACGATCACGACCGAGGGGCGGCTCACCGCCGACGCCTATGCCGCGCTGGAGCGGCTGTCGGCCTCCGGGCTCGCCGTCGGGCTCGTGACCGGGCGCCCGGCGGGCTGGTGCGACATGATCGCGAGGTTCTGGCCCGTGGCGGGTGTCGTGGGCGAGAACGGGGCGTTCTACTTTTCCTACGACACCGGCCAGCGCCGGATGATCCGCGTCTTTGCCGCGACCGAGGCCGAGCGCGCCGCCGCCCGCGACCGGCTCGCCCGGGTCCGCGCCCGGGTGCTCGACGAGGTGCCGGGGGCCGCGATCTCGGCCGACCAGCTCTACCGCGAGGCCGATCTCGCGGTCGATTTCTGCGAGGACGTGCCCCCGCTTCCCTCCGCGGACATTGCCCGGATCAAGGCGATCTTCGAGGAGGAGGGGGCGGTCGCCAAGGTCTCCTCGATCCATGTGAACGGCTGGTTCGGGGCCTGGGACAAGCTCACCATGTCCCGCAGGTTCGCTGCCGAACGGCTCGGCTTCGATCTGGAGGTCGAAAAGGCCCGGGTGGTCTATTGCGGCGACAGCCCCAATGATGCGCCGATGTTCGGATTCTTTCCCAATGCCTGCGGTGTGGCGAACGTGCGCGATTTCGTCGGCCGGATGGAGGCGGAGCCCGCCTGGATCGCCGACGGCCATGGCGGCGCGGGGTTCGTCGAGATCGCCGGAAAGCTCCTGGAGGCACGGGCATGATCCACGACCTCCTGATCATCGGCGGCGGGATCAACGGGTGCGGGATTGCGCGGGATGCGGCGGGGCGGGGGTTGTCGGTGGTCCTGTGCGAGCAGGGGGACCTGGCGCAGGCGACGTCCTCGGCCTCGACCAAGCTGTTCCATGGCGGGCTGCGCTATCTGGAATACTACGAGTTCCGCCTG
>JANNOT010000468.1:0-2742 GCA_031399375.1 Paraoceanicella sp. | reverse complement strand
CGCCGCAGTAGCGGTCCACCTCGTCGGTTGCCGCCGAGCGGTTGGCGATGCAGCCCGCGAGGCGCACGGGGTAGTTCTTCGACTTCGCCTGCACCGCCGCGATGATGCGGTTCATGGCGTAGATCGAATCGAAGTCATTCGCCGTGACGATGATCGCCCGGTCAGCATGCTGGAGCGGGGCCGCGAACCCACCGCAGACCACGTCGCCCAGCACGTCGAAGATCACGACGTCGGTCTCGTCCAGGAGGTGATGCTGCTTCAGGAGCTTCACCGTCTGGCCCACGACATAGCCGCCGCAGCCGGTGCCCGCAGGGGGGCCCCCCGCTTCGACGCACATCACGCCGCCGAAGCCCTCGAACACGAAATCCTCGGGGCGCAGTTCCTCGGCGTGGAAATCCACGTCCTTCAGCACGTCGATCACTGTGGGCACCAGCCGCTTGGTCAGCGTGAACGTGCTGTCATGCTTGGGATCGCAGCCGATCTGGAGCACGCGCTTGCCCATCTGGGAAAACGCGGCGGAAAGGTTGGAGGAGGTGGTCGATTTCCCGATCCCCCCCTTGCCATAGACGGCAAAGACCTTTGCCCCCTCGATCTTCATGGCGGGGTCGAGATGGACCTGGAGGGACCCCTCTCCATCCTCACCCCTGAGGATCGGCACGCGGTCGAGCGGGCTCATGTTGGTCTCCTATCCTGCGCCTCAGCGCGCGAAATGGGCTTTGGCGTCATAGAGCGTCTCGATGGTGATGGTGGCGACGCCCCGTTCGGTGGCGAAGCTCTCAGTGTTCCGGCGGGCCTTGCCCCGGACGAAGAAGGGGATCTTCCGCAGCTCCTTCTCCGCATCCGCGCTCCAGACGAGCGTGAGCGTGGCGGGGGCCGCCTCGGGCTCCGGCGCGGGCGTGGCGGCACCGCCCAGGTGCGAGGCGCCCGCGCCCTCGTGGAACTCGAAATCCTCGCGGAACATGGTCAGGAGGTGCTCCTCCAGCCCCATGGTCAGGGGATGGATCCAGGTGTCGAAGATCACGTTCGCCCCCTCCCACCCCATCTGGGGGGCGTAGCGGGCGGGGAAGTCCTGGACATGGACGGGGGCCGAAATCACGGCACAGGGGATGCCCAGGCGCTTCCCGATATGCCGTTCCATCTGGGTGCCCAGGATCAGCTCGGGCTGGGCCGCAGCGATCGCCGCCTCGACCTCGAGGTAATCATCGGCGATCAGCGGCTCCACGCCGTAGAGCTTTGCCGCGGTACGGATGTCGCGGGCGAATTCACGGTTGTAGGCGCCGAGGCCCACGACCTTGAACCCGATCTCGTCCTGCGCGATCCGTGCGGCGGCCACCGCATGGGTCGCGTCGCCGAACACGAACACGCGCTTGCCCGTGAGGTATGTCGAATCGACCGACCGGGACCACCAGGGCAGGCGCAGCCCGTCCTCGGACCAGGTGGCGGGCACGCCGGCGAGGCCGGCGGCCTCGGCCAGGAACTCCCGCGTGGCCGTGACCCCGATGGGAACGGTGCGCGTGTAGGGCTGGGCATGGGTCTTTTCCAGCCAGCGGCAGGCGGTCTCGGCCGTCTCGGGATAGAGCATGACGTTGAAATGTGCCGCTGCGAGGCGGGTGAGGTCGTCGGGGCTGGCGCCCATGGGCGCGGCCACGTTGACGCCGATGCCCATGGCGGCGAGCAGCCGCGTCACCTCCACCACGTCGTCGCGGTGGCGGAAGCCGAGGCCGGTGGCACCCAGAAGGTTGCACGTGACCTCCGCCGTTCGGGGCTGCGGCACGCTCAGGTGGCGCACGAGCTGGAAGAAGGTCTCGCCTGCCGCCCAGCCTTCCTTGCGCTGGTAGGACGGAAGCTCGAGGGCGATCACCGGCACCGGCAGGCCGAGCGTCTCGGCCAAGCCGCCGGGGTCGTCCTGGATCAGCTCGGCGGTGCAGGACGCGCCCACGATGATCGCCTGCGGCTTGAACCGGTCATAGGCGTCGTGACATGCGGTCTTGAAGAGCTGGGCGGTATCCGACCCGAGGTCGCGGGCCTGGAACGTGGTGTAGGTGACGGGGGGCCGGGCGCCGCGCCGCTCGATCATCGTGAACAGGAGGTCGGCATAGGTGTCGCCCTGGGGCGCGTGCAACACGTAGTGCAGCCCTGTCATGCCGGTCGCAACCCGCATGGCGCCCACATGGGTCGGCCCCTCATAGGTCCAGAGCGTGAGCTTCATACCCGCACCGCCTGCCGCCGCCGCAGCGGGCGCGCGAAGAGGGCGGCGAGATCGCCCGCCTGTTCGTAGAAATGGACCGGGCTGAACACGAGCTCGATCGCCCACTTCGTCGTGAGCCCCTCGGCCTCCAGCGGATTGGCGAGGCCGAGGCCGCAGACCGTGAGGTCGGGCCGCGCGGCGCGGACGCGGTCAAGCTGGCGGTCAACGTCCTGCCCCTCGGAAATCACTGGCCCCTCGGGCAACAGCGCGAGGTCGGGGCCGAGATGGGTGCGGTGCAGGTAGGGGGTCCCCACCTCGATGTTCGTCACGCCGCATTCGCGGGCGAGAAACCGCGCCAGCGGAATTTCGAGCTGGCTGTCGGGCAGGAAGAACACCCGCTTGCCGCCCAGGGTTTCGGCCGAGGCCGCGACGGCGGCGCGTGCGCGGGCGCGCGGCGCCTCGGTCACCGTGGCGAACCGGGCCGCGGGCACGCCAAAGGCATCGGCCGCGGCGGCGAGCCAGGCGGTCGTCCCCTCCTCGCCGAACGGGAAGGG
>JANNOT010000449.1:0-3086 GCA_031399375.1 Paraoceanicella sp. | reverse complement strand
GCGAGGATCACGAACGGAACCGTGGGGATCAGCGGCAGCACGGCCCCGACGGCGCCGAGCGCCAGTGCCGTCCACCCCAGGCCCAGCCACAGCATCCGCATGGATCCCCGAGCCCTTTCAGAGGAGGAGGGTGCGCAGGAGCGCGTCGAGCACCGGCCGACCGGCCGCCGTCGCCCCGATCCGCGTGCCATCCTGCCAGAGGAACCCGTCCCCGACCAGCGCGGCCACCCGCGCGGGATCCGCGACCGGCCCGCCCGCGAGCCGGTCGGCCCGGGCGAGGTCGGTTCCCTCGACCAGGCGCAGGGACATCATCACGTATTCCGTCGCCTGCTCGGCGCCCGACAGCGCGGTGTCCACGACACGGGCGTGCCCCTGCCCCGCCACGGCTGCCAGCCACGCGGCGGGATCGCGCGCCGTCTCCGTCGCCACGCGCGTGCCGTCCCGGGTCAGGCGGCCATGCGCCCCCGGACCGACGCCCGCGTAGTCGCCATAGCGCCAGTAGATCAGGTTGTGCCGGCTTTCCGCCCCCGGACGGGCGTGGTTGGAGATCTCGTAGCCGGGCAGGCCCGCGCGGGCGCAGAGATCCTGGGTGCGCAGGTACATGTCCGCCGCCAGCGCCGCCGCGGGCAGGCCGCGCAGGCGCCCGCGGTCGGCGAGCGCGCCGAACCGGGTCCCCGGCTCGATGGTCAGCTGGTAGAGCGACAGGTGATCGACCGCCATCGCCAGCGCCTCGGCCAGCTCCGCCTCCCATCCCGGCAGATCCTGGTGCTGGCGGGCATGGATCAGGTCGAAGCTGACGCGGGAAAACAGCCCGCGGGCAATGTCGAAGGCCGCCCGCGCCTCGGCCGCGCTGTGCTGGCGGCCAAGCGCGCGCAGATCGGTATCGATCAGCGATTGCACGCCCATCGAGATGCGGGTGACGCCTGCATCGCGGTACCCCGCGAAGCGCCCCGCCTCGACCGAGGTGGGGTTGGCCTCCAGCGTCACCTCGGCCCCGTCGGCGAGGCGCCATGTCCGTCCGATGGCCCCGAGGACGGCCGCGACCGTCTCGGGCGCCATCAGGCTCGGCGTGCCCCCGCCGAAGAACACGGTATCCACGGTGCGGCCGGGGACCTCGGCCGCCACGGCCCCGACCTCGGCGACCAGCGCGCGCGCCCAGGCCGGCTGGTCCACGCTGTCCTGGACATGGCTGTTGAAGTCGCAATAGGGGCATTTGGCCCGGCAGAACGGCCAGTGGACATAGACGCCGAACCCGGCCTGCGTCCAGTCCGCGGCCCCGTCGGGTGTCATCCGCGGAACGCCGTCACCTCGACCTCGACCAGAAGCTCGGGCCGGATCAGTCCGGCGACGACCATGGTGGCGGCCGGGCGGATGGTGCCGAACACAGCGCCGAGCACGGGGGCGATCGCAGGCAGGATGGCGGCGTCGGTGATGGTGTACTGCACGCGCACGACATCCTCCATCGCAAACCCCGCCTCGGCGAGGACCCCCGCCACGGTCGCGAGGCATTGCGCCGCCTGCGCCGCCGGACCCTCTGCCAGGGTCATGGTTGCATAATCGTATCCCGTGACACCCGCGACAAAGCACCAGTCCCCCTGCACGACGGCGCGGGAATAGCCCATCTCTGCCTCGAACGGCGATCCGGTGGAAATCAGGCGGCGGGGCGAGGGCATCGGGTCATCCTGCTGCGAAGGTGGTGCGGAAAAGCTGGTCGAAGGCCCGCGCCCGGTGGCTCATGGCATTCTTGCGCGCAGGATCCATCTCGCCGAAGGTCTGGGCATCGCCCAGCGGGCGGAAGACCGGGTCGAACCCGTGGCCCCGGGTGCCGCGCATGGGCCAGACGACCTCGCCCTGGACCTCGCCCTCGACCACCGCGTCATGGCCGTCGGGCCAGGCGAGGCAGAGCGTGCAGACGAAGCGCGCGCGCCGGGGGGCAGGTGCCGCCTTCGCCTCCAGCAGGTCCCAGACCCGGGTCATCGCCAGCACAAAGTCCCGGCCCGTGGGCGTCGCCGCCCAGTCTGCGGTATGGACCCCGGGCGCGCCATCGAGCGCCGCGACCTCGATCCCGCTGTCGTCGGACAGCGCAGGCAGGCCCGTCGCCCACGCCGCGGCATGCGCCTTGATCCGCGCGTTACCCGCAAAGGTCGTCTCGGTCTCCTCCGGCTCGGGCAGGCCGAGTGCCGCCGCCCCGGTCACCGCGATGCCGAGCGGGGCGAAGAGTGCCGCCATCTCGACCAGCTTGCCCGCGTTATGGGTCGCAATCAGCAGGCGGTCCCCGGCGAAGCGGCGCATCAGCCCCCCAGGGCCGCGGTCTGCGCGGCGACCAGCGCAGCGGTGCCGTGGGCGGCCAGGGCCAGCATCGCGTCGAACTGGGTACGGGTGAAGGTCGCCCCCTCGGCCGAGGCCTGGACCTCCACCAGCCCGCCGCGGCCGGTCATCACGACATTGGCATCCGTCCCCGCCTCGCTGTCCTCGGCGTAATCGAGATCGAGCACGGGCAGCCCGCCCGAAATCCCGACGCTGACGGCCGCGACCTGGTCGGTCAGGGGGTCGAGCTTCACCTCGCCCGCGGCCATCAGGGCATTGACGGCCAGCCGAAGCGCGACCCAGCCCCCGGTGATCGCGGCACACCGGGTGCCGCCATCGGCCTGGAGCACGTCGCAGTCGATCGTGATCTGCCGCTCGCCCAGCGCCGCGCGGTCGAGCCCCGCGCGCAGCGCCCGGCCGATCAGGCGCTGGATCTCCTGCGTCCGTCCGGTCTGACCCTTCTTCGCCTCGCGGCTGTTACGGGTATGGGTGGCGCGGGGGAGCATGCCGTATTCCGCCGTGACCCAGCCGAGCCCGGTGTTGCGCAGGAAGGGCGGCACCCGTTCCTCGAGCGAGGCGGTGCAGAGCACATGGGTGTCGCCCACCCGGATCAGGCAGGACCCCTCGGCATGGCGGCTGACCCCCAGGGCGAAGCTGACGGGGCGGAGGGCATCGGCAGCGCGACCGGAGGGGCGCATGGGCTGGGTCTCCCGTGGTGACGACGGCGCGCTTTGCATTGGGGGGGGGGCGCGTCCAGCGAACGGGGCGCGCAGGGGGGG
>JANNOT010000404.1:0-6294 GCA_031399375.1 Paraoceanicella sp. | reverse complement strand
CAAGGAGATCGCGGGGGAGCTTGAGGTGCCGCGCGGCGCGGGCCTCATCATCCGCACCGCAGGTTCCGAGCGGACCAAGGCCGAGATCAAGCGCGACTACGAATACCTGATGCGCCAGTGGGACCAGGTGCGCGAGCTGACCCTGCGCTCCATCGCGCCCACGCTGATCTACGAAGAAGGCAGCCTGATCAAGCGCGCGATCCGCGACCTCTACACCAACACCATCGACGAGGTGCTGGTGGAGGGCGAGGCTGGCCACCGAGAGGCGCGCGACTACATGAAGATGCTGATGCCGAGCCATGCGGGGGTGGTCAAACACTACACCGACACCATCCCGCTCTTCAGCCGGCACCAGGTCGAGAGCTACCTTGCCTCGATGTTCAACCCCATCGTGCAGCTGAAGTCGGGCGGCTACATTGTGATCGGGATCACCGAGGCGCTGGTGGCGATCGACGTCAACTCGGGCCGCGCGACGCGCGAGCATTCGATCGAGGAGACGGCGCTCAAGACCAATCTCGAGGCCGCCGACGAGATCGGGCGCCAGCTGCGCCTGCGCGATCTCGCCGGGCTGATCGTCATCGACTTCATCGACATGGAAGAGCGGCGCAACAACGTCGCCGTCGAGAAGCGGCTGAAGGACAAGCTCAGGACCGACCGCGCGCGCATCCAGCTCGGCCGCATCTCGGCCTTCGGCCTCCTGGAGATGTCGCGCCAGCGCCTGCGCCCGGGGATGCTCGAGGCATCGACCGCCCCCTGCGCGCATTGCCACGGCACCGGGCTGATCCGCTCGGGCGAATCGCTTGCCCTTACCATCCTGCGCGAGGTCGAGGAGGAAGGTGTGCGCCAGCGGTCCAAGGAGGTGCTGGTCAGCGCCCCGGTCACCGTGGCGAACTACCTGATCAACCAGAAGCGCGACGCGCTGATCCGGATCGAGGGGCGCTACGGCCTGAGCGTTCGGGTCGAGGCGGAGCCGACCCTGATCAACCCCGACTACAGGCTGGAACGCTTCAAGGTCGCGTCGAGGGTCATCGGGCTGGGCGGCGTGTCCGCACCGATCACCGTGGACACGCTCGAGCCCGAGGACCTGGCGGAGGTCGTGGCCGAGATCGTCGAGGACATGGTAGAGGCAGACGCCGAGACCCGGCCGGACGCGACCGCCACATCCCCGGCGCGCGCCGATGAGCAGCCGCGCAAGAAGCGTCGGCGCAGGCGGCGGCGCGGCGGGCGCGACGATGTCCGCGGTGCGGATGCGGGCGGCACGCTCGACGTGGCAGGCGACGAGGACGAGGGCGACGAGGATGCCGCCGACCTGGTCGCGACCGAGGTGCCGCTCGAGATTGCGGTCCTGGCCGAGGCCGCGCCGATCCCGGTGCCCGATGTGGAGCCCGTGGCCGAGGCCAAGCCGAAACGCCCCCGCGCCCGGGCCCGCCGCAAGCAGGACAGCGGCGACGCGCTGACCGTCATCGGGACGGCGACCGATGCCGCGTCGCCGACCGTGCCGGAGCTTGCGCCGGATCTCGGGCCAGAGGCTGCACCCGGGAATGACGGTGCCACCGCACGCCCGGTGTCCGAGACGCTCGATACCGTGTCGCCGACGCCCGACATGGCGGACGTCCCCGAGGGCAAGGCAGCGGCGCCCAAGCGCGCGCCGCGTAAGCGGGCGCCCAAGAAGGTTGCGGTCGAGGCGCCGGAGGCGGGCGGGGCGGACATTGCCGCGTCCGAGGGTCCGGCCGCCATGGACGGTGCATCGGTGGACATGCCGGTGCCCGCGCCGGAGTCGAAGACCGCGATGCCACGGACATCGGCGCCCGAGCCGGTGCCCGACCCGGTGACGGAGGTCGCGCAGGCGGCGGCGCAGCCGGCCGGGTCGGACCCGGCGGCGCCTGCCGAGGACGTGTCGAGCAAGCCGAAGCGGCGGGGGTGGTGGTCGCTCGGCGGTTGACCCAGATCCGCAGCCCCGGGACGCCTGTGCCCCGGGGCCGCATGCCGAGGCCCGGGTGCCCCGGGCCACGCCTCCCGGGCATCCGGCCTCGCGACCGTGTGACCCGATCGCACGTCGGCAAGGTTGCAATCGGCCGCGCCGGGCGCTTTATCTCACAGGGCCACGGCAAGGCGGGGAAGAAGGACACGCAGGCGCCCATGCGCGGACACTGGCTCAGCCTGCTGGCGGCCCTGTCGCTCGCCGTCCTGCCCGGGACGGCGGTTGCCCAGTCCCTGGTCCGGGATGCGGAGATCGAGCGGACGCTCGGCATGGTCATGGCCCCGGTCTATCGCGGCGGCGCGACCGATCCCGCATCGGTGCAGATCCTCTTGATCGGCGACCGTAGCCTGAACGCCTTCGTCGCGGGGGGGCGGAACATCTTCGTCCATACCGGGCTGCTGACCCGGCTGGAGACGCCGGGCGAGCTTCAGGCCGTGCTGGCGCATGAGCTCGGCCACATCAATGGCGGCCATCTCGCCCGGCGCGGGATCGAGGCGCAGGGGGCGACGGGCTCCATGGCGCTCGGCCTCCTGCTCGCCATCGCAGCGGGGGTCGCGGGCAGTCCCGACGCAGCGGCCGCGGCGCTGATCGGGTCGAGCTCGGTTGTCCAGCGCAGTTTCCTCAGCTTCAGCCGCGGCGAGGAGGCGAGCGCGGACCAGGCTGCGCTCACCTACATGGAGCGCGGCGGCATCGACCCGTCGGGGATGATCGACGTGCTCGAGATCTTCCGCGGCCAGGAAAATCTCGGGGCGGGGCGGATCGACCCCTATGCGCAGACCCACCCGATGAGCGTGGACCGGATCCTGCTGGCCGAACGGCGCATCCGGGCATCGGCCAACCTGGGCGACGCACCGGACCCCGAGCTTGCCTACTGGTACGAGCGCATGCGGGCCAAGCTCGACGGTTTTCTCGGCCGACCCGAGCAGGTCCTGACCCGGCTGCCCAAGGGGCCCCCGTCGGAGGCGACGCTCGTGCGCAAGGCGGTGGCGCTCCACCGCATGCCCGACCCCGACGCCGCGGTCGCGACGATGGAGGAGCTGATCGCCAAGCGGCCGAAGGACCCGTTCTACCAGGAGCTGATGGCGCAGATCCTGCTGGAATCGGGCCGGGTGGGCGATGCCGTGCCGTACTACCGCCGGGCGGCTGCCGCCGCACCCGGCGAGCCGCTAATCGCGGCAAGCCTGGCGCGCGCGCTTCTGGCGCTCGACGGTCCGGCGGCGAACGCCGAGGCGCTGGCGCTGCTGGACCGCTCCACCCGCGCCGACCCGCGCAACAGCACGGCGCTGCGCGACCTTGCCACCGCCCAGGCGCGGGCCGGGCATGAGGGGCTTGCGGCACTCGCGACCGCCGAGCGGTTCGCGATCGAGGCCCGGTTCCGCGATTCGACCCGCCACGCCCGGCGCGCCGTGGCGCTGTTGCCCGAGGGCAGCCCGGGCTGGCTCAAGGCGCAGGACATCGTGCTCGTGGGCGAGCGCATCCTGAAATCCGAGGAATAGGAGTTCCCATGCTGCGCGCCTGCCTGCTCGCCTTCGCCCTGGTCCTGCCCCTGCCCGCAGCGGCGCAGACGGCGGCCCCCCTCGACCGCGAGGCACTGCGGGCCGAGATTCGCGCCTATCTTCTTGAAAATCCCGAGGTGATCTACGAAGCCATCGAGATCCTCGAACAGCGGCGGCGGGTCGCGGCCCAGGTGGCGGAGCTCGCGCTGGTGCGCGCCAATGCGGACGCCCTGCGCAACGATGGCTATAGTCATGTCGCGGGCAATCCGGACGGTGCGCTGACGATCGTGGAATTCTTCGACTACGCCTGCGGCTACTGCAAGCGTGCGCATCCCGACATTGTCACGCTTCTGCGCACGGATGGCGACATCCGGCTGGTGATGAAGGAATTCCCCATCCTCGGACCGGGCAGCGTGCTCGCGTCGCGTGCCGCGATGGCAGCCCTGCGCCAGGACCCGCAGAAATACGCGGGGTTCAGCGATGCGCTGATGGCGTTTGGCGGGCAGTTCACCGACACGGTGATCGACGGGCTCGCGGCGCGCGCGGGGCTCGACGTCGCCCGGCTGCGCGCCGACATGGCGGCGCCGGAGATCGACGCAGAGATCGCGCAGACCCGGGCGCTGGCCGAGACGCTGCAGATCTCGGGCACGCCCACGTTCATCGTGGGCGACAAGATCCTGCGCGGCTACCTGCCGCTCGATGACCTGCGCCAGGTCGTGGCCGCCGCCCGCGCGGCACAGGACTAGCCAGGCCGACACACCTTTCCACCGCCGCCCTGCCCGCGTATAAGCAGGGCCAAGTCCGACGGGCGACATACGCCCGCGCCGGGCCCGGGGCCGATCGGCCCAGCCCGGCTTGAGGCCAGAGGGATTGATGGGCAGCAAATACGATACCGACGTGGCCTTCATCCGCGCGCTTGCCGATCTTGTGCGCGACAGCGCCCTGACCGAAATCGAGGTAAAGCGCGAGTTCGGTCCCGATGACGCGCTGACCGTCCGCGTGGCGCGCCAGTCGGCGGCCCCCGCCCCGATCCCCGCCCCCGCGCAGGTGACGCTCCCGGTGCCCGTCGCGGTCACCCCGGCGCTGGCCGCGACGGCCGAGGATCCCGCGCGCCATCCCGGTGCCGTCCCCTCGCCCATGGTGGGGACCGTCTACCTGCAGCCCGAGCCGACCATGCCTGCCTTCGTCAAACTCGGCGACCAGGTGGCAGAGGGCCAGACCCTCCTGATCATCGAGGCGATGAAGACGATGAACCAGATCCCTGCCCCCCGCGCCGGCACGGTCAGGCGGATCCTGGTCGAGGACGGCTCGCCCGTCGAATTCGGCTCGCCCCTGATGATCATCGACTAGGCGCGCGGGCAATGTTCAAGAAGGTCCTGATTGCCAATCGTGGCGAGATTGCGCTGCGCATCCACCGCGCCTGCCGCGAGATGGGCATCCAGACGGTCGCGGTCCATTCCACCGCCGATGCCGACGCCATGCATGTGCGCCTGGCGGACGAAAGCGTCTGCATCGGTCCGCCCGCCTCGGCCCTGTCCTATCTCAACATTCCCGCGATCATCTCGGCCTGCGAGATCACCGGGGCCGAGGCGGTGCATCCGGGCTACGGCTTTCTGAGCGAGAACCAGAGCTTCGCCCAGATCCTCGAGGATCACGGGATCACCTTCATCGGGCCGCGCTCGGAACATATCGGGCTGATGGGCGACAAGATCGCGGCCAAGGACACGATGAAAAAGCTCGGCGTCCCCTGCGTTCCCGGCTCGGACGGCGGGCTGAAGAGCCTGGAGGACGCGCAGGCCGTGGCGGACGCCATGGGGTATCCGGTGCTGATCAAGGCCGCGGCGGGCGGCGGCGGGCGGGGGATGAAGGTCGCCCAGACCGCGGGCGAGATCGAGAGCGCGTACCGCACCGCGCGGGCCGAGGCCAAGGCAGCGTTCGGCGACGATGCGGTCTACATGGAAAAATACCTCCAGCTGCCGCGGCATATCGAGATCCAGGTCTTCGGCGACGGCCGCGGCCGGGCCGTGCATCTGGGCGAACGGGACTGTTCGCTCCAGCGCCGCCACCAGAAGGTGTTCGAGGAAAGCCCCTCGCCCGCCATCGACGCCGAGACGCGCGCCCGGATCGGCGCCACCTGCGCCAAGGCGATCGGCGAGATGAACTATATCGGTGCGGGGACAATCGAGTTTCTCTACGAGAACGGCGAGTTCTATTTCATCGAGATGAACACCCGCCTCCAGGTCGAGCATCCGGTGACCGAGGCGGTCTATGGCGTGGACCTGGTGCGCGAGCAGATCCGCGTCGCGGCGGGCGAGCCGATGGGCCTGGTGCAGGAGGCGCTGGTCCCCCGCGGTCACGCCATCGAATGCCGGATCAACGCCGAACGTCTGCCCGATTTCCGGCCCTGCCCGGGCACCATCACCACGTTCCACGCCCCCGGTGGCCTGGGCGTCCGGCTCGACAGCGCGATCTACACCGGCTACGCGGTCCAGCCCCATTACGACAGCCTGATCGCCAAGCTGATCGTGCATGCCGATGATCGGCCCGCGGCGCTCGCGCGGCTCAGCCGCGCCCTGGCGGAACTGATCGTGGACGGGATCGACACGACCATGCCGCTCTTTCACGCGCTGGTCGACAACCCGGAAATCCAGCGCGGGGACTACACGATCCACTGGCTGGAACGCTACCTGGGGCGCACGTAGCTGGACCTAATCCAGGGGCTGTGGCACGTTTGAGCAATGGCGATCCGTCCCCCAGATCCGCTCGAGATCACCCCCACCCTGCTGCTGCGCGCCTACGCGGCGGGGGTGTTTCCCA
>JANNOT010000399.1:0-1654 GCA_031399375.1 Paraoceanicella sp. | reverse complement strand
CACCGGGCGGGTCGATCACCGGGCGACAGACCATGTGCTGGTCGAGACGGGGGGCGGGGTCGGCTATCTCGTCTACTGCTCTGACCGCACGCTGGCGACGCTGCCCGCGCCGGGGGGAATGGTCGCGCTCTACACCGACCTGCTGGTGCGTGAGGATCTGCTCCAGCTCATCGGGTTCCCGACGCTGGTGGAGCGGGACTGGCACCGCCTTCTCACCTCCGTCCAGGGGGTGGGGGCCAAGGTTGCACTGGCGATCCTCGGTCGCCTGGGGCCCGAGGCGCTGGGCCGGGCGCTGGCGCTCGGCGACGGGACGGCGCTGCGGGCGGTGTCGGGCGTGGGGCCGAAGCTCGCGACGCGGATCGTGACCGAACTGCGCGACAAGGCGCCCGCGCTCATGGCCGCGGGCGGGGGCGCCCCGGCCGTCGCCGCGGTCGGCCCCACCGGCGGGGCGGCCGCGGTGCCCGTCATGGGGCCGGTCGCCCCGCCCGCCGATCCGGGGCCTACGGCCGAGGCGATCTCGGCGCTCGGCAATCTTGGCTACGCACTGCCCGAGGCGGCGGGCGCCGTGGCCGCGGCGGCGGTGGAGGACCCCGAGGCGCCGACCCCGGTCCTGATCCGGGCCGCGCTCAAGCGCCTTGCGCCCAGGGCCTGAGGGGATGGAGACGCCCGAACCCCTCCTGCGCCCCGACCGCACGCCCGAGGATGCGGACCGCGCACTCCGCCCCCAGACGCTTGACGATTTCGTGGGCCAGGCGGCGGCGCGCGCGAACCTGCGGGTGTTCGTCGAAAGCGCGCGGACCCGCGGCCAGGCCATGGACCACACCCTGTTCTACGGCCCGCCCGGCCTGGGCAAGACGACGCTCGCCCAGATCGTGGCGCGCGAGCTGGGGGTGAATTTCCGCATGACCTCCGGCCCGGTGCTCGCGCGGGCGGGGGATCTGGCGGCGATCCTGACCAATCTCGATGCCCGCGACGTGCTGTTCATCGACGAGATCCACCGGCTGAATCCGGTGGTCGAGGAAATCCTCTACCCCGCGCTCGAGGATTTTGCGCTCGACCTCGTGATCGGCGAGGGACCGGCGGCGCGCACGGTGCGCATCGACCTGCCGCCCTTCACGCTCGTGGGGGCCACCACGCGGCTGGGGCTGCTCACGACGCCGCTCCGCGACCGCTTCGGCATTCCCACCCGGCTCGAATTCTACACGGTCGAGGAGCTGGAGCGGATCGTCACCCGCGCCGCCCGCCTGCTGAACGCCGATGCCGATCCCGCAGGCGCGCACGAGATTGCGCGGCGGGCCCGCGGGACCCCGCGCATCGCCGGGCGGCTTTTGCGCCGGGTGGTCGATTTCGCGGTTGTCGAGGGCAATGGGCGGGTGACCCAGGCCATCGCCGATCATGCGCTGACCCGGCTCGGGGTCGACGATCTCGGCCTCGACGGGGCGGACCGGCGGTACCTGTCGATGATCGCCGAGAATTTCGGCGGCGGGCCGGTGGGGGTGGAAACGATGGCGGCCGCCCTGTCGGAAAGCCGCGACGCGATCGAGGAGGTGATCGAGCCCTTTCTCCTCCAGCAGGGGCTGCTCCAGCGCACCCCGCGGGGGCGGATGCTGGGGCAGAAGGCGTGGGCCCATCTGGGCCTGCGCGCGCCCGCCGC
>JANNOT010000393.1:0-3769 GCA_031399375.1 Paraoceanicella sp. | reverse complement strand
CATAGAGCAGATCGTGGCGCGGCTGATCCGGTTCGGGAAGCTGGGCGGGTTCCATTTCAACGATTCGAAATACGGGGACGACGATCTCGATTCGGGCTCGGTCGATCCGTTCCGGCTGTTCCTGGTGTTCAACGAACTGGTCGAGGCCGGGGTGGCACCTCCCTGCATGATCGATCAGAGCCACAACGTGACCGATCCGGTGGAAAGCCTGATGGTCTCGGCGATGGAGATCGCGCGGGCGCATCTTCAGGCCCGCCTGGTGGACCGGGCGACCCTGGTGGCGGCGCAGGAGCGGAACGACGCCCTGATGGCGCACCACGCGCTGAAGGCGGCGTTCCAGACCGATGTCGGCCCGATCCTCACCGAGGCGCGGGTGCGCGCGGGCGGGGCGGCGGACCCGATCGGCGTGTACCGTGCTGCGGGCTACCGGGCGACGGTCGCGGCGGCGCGGCCCGTGGTCGAGGGGTCCCGGTCGGGGATCGTATGACCCCGCGCGGCATTGCGGTCGTCGATGTCGGATCGACGAACACCAAGTTCCTGCTGTTCGACGCGGACCTGACCCTGCTGGCCGAGGAGAAGTTGCCGAGCGTCCAGAATCCCGGGCCGCCCTATACCTGGCTCGACCCCGCCCCCACCATCGCCCGGGCGCGGGAGGTGATCGGGGATTTCGACGCGCGCCTGCCCGTCGATGCGATCGTGCCCTCGGCCCATGGCTCGGGGCTCGCGCTGCTCGACGCCCGGGGCGCGCCCGCCCTGCCGGTGATGGCCTATTGGTCCCAGGTGCCCGAGGCGGTGCGGGCCGCCTACCTCCCCCTCGCCCCGCCGGTGGACGAGGTGATCTGCCCGGTCAATCCCATGGCGCTGACCCTCGCGCTTCAGCTCTATTGGCAGGAGACGGCGTTTCCCGACGCCTTCGCGCGCGTGTCCACGATCCTGCCCTGGGCGCAGTACATCGCGCATCTGCTGGGCGGGCGGGCGGTGGCCGAGGTGACGGCGCTCGGCGCGCAGACCCAGCTTTGGGACGTGCGGGGGGGCAGGTTCTCCTCGCTCGCCCGCGCGCGGGGCTGGGACGTCCGGTTCGCGCCCCTCGCCCGCGCCTGGGACGTGGTGGGGGCCATGCCTGGCCTGCGCGGGCGGGGCGAGATCCGGGCGGGCGTGCACGATTCCAACGCCAACTACCTGCGCTATCTCGCCGACGGGCGGCAGGGGTTCACCCTGCTGTCCACCGGAACCTGGATCATCGGGTTCGACACGGGTACCGATGTCGCTCTGCTCGACCCCGCCCGGGACACGGCATCGAACACGGACGTGTTCGGGCGGCCAGTGGCGTCGGGACGCTTTCTCGGCGGGGGCGAGATCGCGGCGCTGAGCGGCGGCGCCCCGGCGGCTGCCGCGTCGGTGGCAACGGCGCGCACGCTCGCCGCGCGCGGGACGCTCGCCCTTCCGTCCTTCAGCGATACGGGCGGGCCGCTTCCGGGCACGGGCGGACGGGGCCGTATCGTGGGTCCGGCGCCCCAGGACGCGGGCGAGCGCGCCTCGCTCGCCGCAACCTATACCGCGCTGATGACGGCAGAGGTGCTCGATGCGCTCCGCTCGACGGGCGATGTGATCGTGGACGGACCCTTTGCCGACAACCCGGTCTTCTGCGCGCTGCTTGCCGCGTTCCGGCCCGGCCAGCGCGTCCATGTCTCGACGCTCGCCGAGGGTACGGCGGCGGGGGCGGCGGTGCTGGGCCTGATGGGACCGGACGGGGCGCTGCCCCATCGACCGGTGGCGCTCGCGCGCGTGACGCCTGCGCCGGGGGTCGAGGGTCTGCGCGCCCGGTGGCAGGCGCTTGCGCTCAGCCCGCCCTGAGCCCGTCGAGCATCCGGCGCAGCGCCAGCATGCCCGGGTCGTCGATGCCGATGCTGCGATCCCCGAACATCCGCGCGCGCCCGAGCCGGTTGGGCCGGGTGCGAAACGCCGCGAGCGTCGCATCGGCCGCGCCATCGGCGGCGGCGAGGATCGCGGAAGGGTCATCGAGCCCCGCCGTGGCGGTCGCGATCGCGTCCAGCGGATCGAGCACGCTCTTGTCGCCGAGCGCACCCTTGCCACGGGCCATCATCGCATCGCGCGCGGCGGCGACCAGACCCGAGATCTCGGCATGGGGCACCTGCTCGCGCCCCTTCGTCGCCCTGGCCGCCGCCATGAAGGCGGTGGCGACCAGCGTGCCGTAGGACGAGGAGGAGACCCGCTGGAATGCCTTGGCAAGCGCGAGGAACGCCTGGCCGACATCGGCAGGCAGGGGCTCGGCCGACGCCGCGGCCCAGCCCTGGGACAGGGTGATCCCAAGATCGCCGTCCCCCAGCAACCCGTCCTGGGCATTCAGCTCGGCCGACGCCGCGGTGGCCGCCGCACTGACCCGGACCGCCGCCCGGTGCAGATCCGCGGCCGTGAAGCCGGTCAATCCACCCTCCAGAACGCGCAATGGGCCGGGGCGGCCAGAAGCTGCTCCAGCTCGTCATCGAGGTGACAGACGGTGATCGTGGCCCCGGTCATTTCCATCGAGGTCGCATATCGCCCGACCAGCGGCATCACGATGTCCACCCCGTGGTCGCGCAGGACCGCGGCCGCGCGGCGATACATGATGTAGAGTTCCTCAACCGGGGTCGCACCCAGCGAATTGATCAGGATCGACAGCCGCCCGCCCCGCGGAAACGGGTGGTCGGCATGGAGCCGGGCCAACATCTCGTCCACGATCGTATCCGCCGTCGCCAGCGGCGCGCGGCGGATCCCCGGCTCGCCATGGATGCCCATCCCCATGTCCATCTGCCCGTCGGGGATCTCGAAGGTGGGCCTGCCCGCCTGGGGCACCGTGCAGGGCGTCAGCGCCATCCCGATCGACCGGCAGGCATCCGCCGCCTTCTGCGCCACGCGCGTCACCTCGGCCAGATCGGCCATCTCCTCGGCGCGCGCGCCTGCCATCTTGAACGCAAAGACCATGCCCGCGACGCCGCGGCGCTTGCCCGCCTCCTCGGGCGGGGCGGACACGACGTCGTCGGCGAGCAGGACGGTTGTCGAGGCGATCTCATCCTCCAGCTCCACCATCTCGCCCGCCATGTCGAAATTCATCACGTCGCCGCCGTAATTGCCGAACAGCCGCAGCACCCCGGCCCCGCCCGAGGCATGGCGCATGGCCGCCGCCATCTGCTCGGCCGAGGGCGAGGCGAAGACGCCGCCGATGGCGCAGGCGTCAAGCAGCCCCGACCCGACATAGCCGGTGAAGATCGGCAGATGCCCGGACCCACCCCCGGTCACGATCCCCACCTTGCCCGGGGTCGCACCCCCCCGCCCGCACGATCACCCGCGGCTCGGGCTGGGCGTAGAACTGCGGATGCGCGAGGCAGAGCCCCTCGAGCATCTCGTCCACATAGGCATCGGGGGCGTTCAGGATCTTCTTCATCGCCATGGATCAACCTCTCAGGTCCGCGCCGGTGGCGCAGGGTGGACGCGGTCGCGGCGGGCGGGATCGGATCCCGGATCGCGCGTCTTCGCAGGCGGCACCGGCCCCGGCAGGCCCATCGCCGTCACGAACATCTGCCGCAGCCTGCGCGCGAGCACCAGCCCCCGATGCGGGCGGGGCGTAGCCGAATGCGGGGGCGCACCGTCGACGCCTGTCGCGCACCCGGTGCGGGATCAGGCCCGGATGCGGGGGGCAAGGTCGGGGAACAGCGCGGCGAGGGCCGGCTCAGAGGCCGCGGCGATCCCGCGCTCGGTGATCAGCCCGGTG